>MWCV01000044.1 GCA_002070215.1 Chloroflexi bacterium ADurb.Bin180
CTATCGAGGTCTGTAGTTGCCCCGAGTCTTGGCACTACCAGGCACAGGCGCCAGAGTGCTCCCATCTCTCGCCCGATTTTTCCACACTCTCGTCGGGGCACGAGTCGTCAGAGCCGGTGCCACGAACCCGCTCACGGTGCCCCGCTCGACTTGGCGCGCAAACTCGAGTAGAATAGACACCGGTTCGCGCCGCGCAAACCGGCGTGGCCAGTCTGCGTACGAGGTGGACGATGAAGCTGCGACGACAAAGGATGGGCCCACTGCTGGCCCTGGTGCTGGCACTGCTACTTGGCCTGATTCTGCCGTCGGCGACGGCAGCGGACGGCGTGGTGCACCTGTACTACTTTTTCGACCCGGGCTGCGCGGTGTGCCACCAGGTGCACGAGGAGATCATCGTGCCGCTCCTGAAGGAGTACGGCTCGCAGTTGCTCATCGACGAGAGAGACATGTCCGATCAGGCCACCTTCGAGTACCTGCTTGCGCTCGAAAGCCAGTTCAAAGTG
Source organism: Chloroflexi bacterium ADurb.Bin180 (assembly GCA_002070215.1). Taxonomy (NCBI): domain Bacteria; kingdom Bacillati; phylum Chloroflexota; species Chloroflexi bacterium ADurb.Bin180. Next base: position 504 of record MWCV01000044.1, read on the forward strand.
ACCGAGCCGGGGATCCCCGAGGTCTTTATCGGGACCGATGCGCTGATCGGCGACCAGCCCATCCGCGCGCAGCTCAGGGAACGCGTCGAGTTCTACCTGGGTCAGGGCGGCGTCGCGCTGCCCGAGCTCGCAGGCCAGGCCTTGCCCACCAAGGTGCCGACCTTCCCCCTGGCCACGCGCACCCCGGAGCCGATGCTCACTCCCACCCCGCTGCCCTCCAGCGGCCAGCCCATCTACCTGGCCTGGTTTTACGATCCGGGCTGTGACCTGTGCGCCCGCAAAGAGCACGATCTGAGCTACCTGACCGCTCTCTATCCGCAGGTCAAGGCCGAACGGTTCAACGGTGACGAGGACACAGCGTTGTTCCAGTACCTGTGCCAGAGGGCGGGCGTGCCGGAAGGCAAGCAGCTCGTAGCGCCCTCGGTATTCGTCGGCGGCCGGGCCCTGGTAGCCGAGGAGATCAGCGTGCGCGCGATGGAGGAGTTGATTCAACCCTACCTGCAGACCGGCTCAGCCGAGCCCTGGGCTGGCTTTGAGGAAGGCAGGCACAGCGCCGAACAGACCATCATCGAACGCTTCCGCTCGCTGGGCATTCTCACCGTGGTGGGGGCGGGGCTGATCGACGGTCTGAATCCCTGCGCCTTTGCCACGATGATCTTTCTGATCTCTTACCTCGCAGTGCGCAAGCGTCGCGGCATCGAGCTGCTGGCCACCGGCGCGGCTTTTACGCTCGGCGTATTCCTGGCTTACCTCGGGCTGGGCCTGGGCATGCTCAAGTTTCTGACCACCCTGCCCATTCTGAGCACCATCGGCAAGTGGATCTACGGGATAACGATGCTGTTGTGCCTGGCGCTGGCCCTGGGCAGTTTTGCCGACTATCGCAAGGCCCGCGAGGGACGGCTCGAGGATATGAGCCTGAAGCTGCCCGACTATTTGCGCAACGTGCAGCGGCGGCTCATCCGTGAGGGCTCGCGCTCGAGCCGGTTCGTGCTGGCCTCGTTCGGTCTGGGCTTTGTCGTGTCGGTGGTGGAACTGGCCTGCACGGGCCAGGTCTATCTGCCCACGATCGTCTTTGTGCTTGGCCTGGCCGAATGGCGGGCGCGGGCCACGGCAGCGCTGGTGGTCTACAACCTGATGTTTGTCGTGCCCCTCATCGCCGTGTTCCTGCTGGTGTACTTTGGCACGACCTCGCAGCAGCTCACCAAATGGATGCAGAGGCACGCCGCGGCGATCAAGCTGGGCATGGGCCTTCTCTTTCTGCTGCTGGCCGCCTGGCTGGGCTATAGCATCATCAGCGTGTAGGTGCGATGTCGCTCCACGTGACGCCTTCTCCTGCCTCGACCGGGCGCTGGCGTCATGCCGCCGGGGCGCTGCTGGTGGTCGTCGGCGTGGCGGCAGTGGGGCTGGCCATCTACGCCAGACACCAGCAGGCGCAGGTCCCCATGCCAGTGAGCGCCGACCTGGCCAACTGCGACCTCGACGAGCCCTACCCGACCTCACCGGCCGACCAGATCCAGTGGGTGCTGTGCCAGCACCGGCCAGCCCTGGTCCTCTACTACAGCACCGACTGCCGGCCCTGCCGGATGATGGATGCGCTGGTGCAGATGGTCAAGCCGGACTATGCCGGGAGGGTAATGTTCATCGAGGTGCGCTATGACGATCCGGCCAACGTCGGCCTCTTGCGCTGGGGCCAGGTCGGCACCGTACCGGCGGCCTGCTTCGTCGATGCCTCGGGCGAGGTCAGGCGCGTGGCGGGGACGATGACGCAGCCCAAGCTGCGCGCCGAGCTGGACCGCATCGCGGCCGCCACGAACGACCAGCAGTGAACATCAGGAGACTCTGGCGAGAGGGGACGACTGTGCGACGCGCGGGCAAGATGCTGCTGCTCTCCGCTGCTCTGCTCTGAATCAGCGTGGGCTGCACTGGCCAGCCCACACCGGCACGCAATCAACCACCGACAGTTGAGGCGCCCCCGGTGGCAGAGGGCAAACCGACCGCGGCGATAGCAGCACCGGCCTACCGCGTGCTGCGCGTGCTGCCAGTGTCGCAGGTCACCCGCAACGACGAGTACTACTTTGACAATTGCAGCCCCAGCGCTCCCGCTGCCCGCTCCTTTAGTGTGGCCGCGCAGGTAGCGGAGACGATCACCATCGCCGACCAGGCTACTGAGCTAACGGGAAGCGCCACAGCACCCATCCCTGCGGCGATAAAAGACGAGCTGGCCGAGGCGGTTCGGCAGGCCTACAGCTCCGAGCTCGACGCGGCCGTCAGCAAGGTATCGGAGACCACGCTGTATATCAACGCACACGACCGGTACAACTTGGTCATCATCTGGGAGGAGCGCGTCTACGCGAGCACGGTGACCTTCTCAATGGACGGCACAGCCTACACCGCCGAGTACAAGTACCTGCTCGAGGTGCCGCGACCGGGGAGCATCAAGCCGGGCATCTGTACCCCCCTGAATGCAGTAACCAATCCCTGCCAGTTGGCAGGATGAGCATCAAGCCAGACATGGCACGCGTTATTGACAGGCAGACGTGCCGCGTCTAGAATGACCCCGTTCATCCTACTCTGATCGAAGAGGCGCGCTCTTCTTGTTACGCTCAACGGGTATCTGGCCAACCTGGACCCTCCGGCAGAGTCGCATCGGCTCGGTATTATGTCTCGTGGCGGCACTGCTGGCGCAAAAGACGCTCGATGGCAAAAGCCCGCGGGCCTGGCCGCTGACCGTGCTCGCCTTTGCCGGGTTGTCCTTCGCGCTGCTGGCCAGCGCGGTGAATCTCGAGTCGGACCGGACGGCCGGCAGGGCGAACCCCTCTCCCCTCTCCTTGCGTTTTCTGCTGGCGCTGCTGGCGCTCAGCCTGGCCGGCGTGCTGGATATGGGCGGCAACCTCTTTCGCCCGCGGGGCGTGGTGCTGTGGGTGGGCGGGCTGGCGCTGGCCCTGGGCTACCTCTGGCTGGTCTCCCCTCCCGCCGCGCCGGTCAGCCCGGCCGAGAAACGCGCGCGCGGCGCGATTGCCGTGCCCTGGCACTGGTGGGCTCTGGGCGGCATTCTGCTGCTGGGGCTGTGGTTCCGGCTGCGGCTCTACGGCGAGATCCCGGCCGATATGGGCTTTGACCTGGCTAGCAAGTTCCACGATGCCCTCAGCATCCTGCGCGGCAACTACAACATCTTTTTCCCGGCCCGGCTCGGGCGCGAGGGGCTGTTCTTTTACGCCACGGCCCTCGCCGGCAAGCTCACCGGCCTGAGCAGGTCCACCCTGCACCTGACCTCGGGGCTGATCGGTGTGGTGACCATTGTCGCCGTGTACCAACTGGCCAGAGAGCTGTTCGGCGTGGGCACGGGGCTGGTGGCGGCCTATCTGCTGGCGGTTAACCGCTGGCACATCGTGCTCAGCCGCAGCGGCTTTCGCGCCTGCACCATGCCGCTGTTCACCGCCTGGTCGCTCTATGCCTTCCTGCGCGCGCTGCGCACCAGGCGGCCGCTGGACTGGGGCCTGGCCGGCGTGGCCATCGGCGCCGGCGCCTACAGTTACCGCTCCTTCCTGTTCGTTCCTGTGGCTCTCGCGGCGGGCCTGGTCCTCTACCTGCTCTGGCACTGGTCAGAGCGCCGCGGACTGGCGCCGGGGCTGCTGATTGCCGTGCTCGTCGCGGCGGCGATCGTGGCACCGCTGGTCCGTTACGTGGCCGAGAACCCGGACAAGTATATGGCCCGGCAAAAGTACCAGACCGACGCTCAGGTCAAACAGCAGGACAAAGCCGAGAGCTGGCTGACCTATCTGGGCCGCTGCCTGCTGGTGTTCAACGACCAGGGCGACGGTGACTCGCGGTTCAACTATCCCTTTGCCAGGCAGGCAGGCCTGGCCAGCGCGGCGCTGTTGGTGCTGGGTGCGGCCTGCCTGCTGGTGCGGCCGCGGTCACGGGCGGCAGCGTTTATGCTGCCGGCGGTGCTGATACTGAGCCTGCCGGCGGCATTGAGCATGCTGCCGGGAGAGATGCCCAGCTCGCTGCGCCTGTCGGGGCTGATCGTGCCGGCGGTGATACTGGCCGCGCTCCCGCTGGAGGTTCTGGTCCGGCTCTGGCGGCCAACCCCGCACGAGCAGTCCGCCGGCCCGGCGGAAAACCGGCTCGGTCTCTCGCTGACCCTCCAGGCGGGAGCCAGCGCGCGCACCCTGGGCCTCAGCGCGGACGGGGCGGCCCTGCTGCGGGCCGCGCTGGCGCTCGCGGCGGCGCTGCTGCTGGGCTATGAAGCAGTGGAGGCCTACGGCTACTACTTTCGTGACTATCCCACCAAACTGCCCGACCAGGCCAACTACTCGGTCACGGGGGATATGGCGCGGGTCCTGCGGGCCTTTCCCGACCAGGAGCAGGCTTACGTAGTCGGCTTTCCCAACTGGTTCGACGGCAGCGTTCTGGCCATGCACGTGGGCGTGGCGCCCAATCAGGTAGCGGTGCTGCCTGCGCTGCGGCCCGATCAGCCACCGGTGACCACACTGGGCGGAGCGGGTTTGTTCCTGCTCTGTCCCCGCGATGAGGCCAGCCGGTTGACGCTGCAGGCGGCCTTCCCGGCCGGCATCCTGGTGGAGCACCACTATCCCGACGGCCAGGTGTCCTTCCTGGCCTTTTACGCCGAGCGATGATGACCACTGCAAGCAGCGACACTCGACTGAATCCCGACTCCCCGCCGGCGGCGCCGGTGGCGCAACGCCCCCCGACCTACGGCACCATCGCTGTGCTCGGTGCGGGCTGCCTCGTGCTGGGAGTGATTGCGCAGCACTCGCTGGACACGGCGCGTGAGGCTCGCAGCGGTCTGCTGCTCTATGCTCTGGCTGCGGCGGCCTTTGGCTGGCTGCTGCGCGGCGTGGCACTGGAACGCTCTCACCCAGAGCCGCAGGCGGCGCCCTTCTCGCTGCGCGCACTGCTGCCCGGGCTGGCCGTGTCGGTGCTGGGCTGCCTGGACCTCGGCGGCAATACCTTTCGCCCCATTGGTACGGTGCTGTGGCTGGGCGGACTCACCTGGACAATGGTGCGCCTGGCACGGGGCGGGCCAGAGCTGCCACTGGCACGGCGCGTCCGTGCCGGCTGGCGTGAGCGGCGCACCCGTGTGCCGCTGTATCTGGTGCTCCTGCTGGCCATAGTGCTGGTGGGCGCCTGGTTCCGGCTCGAGCGGCTCAACGAGGTCCCGGCGGACCTCGGCCCGGACCTGATCTACCACTATTATGACACGCTGGACATCCTGCAGGGCCGCTACCGGGTGCACTTTCCCGAGCGCGAGTCGCTGCTGTTCTACCTCAACGCCCTGGTGGCCTGGTTCGTCGGGCTGACCCCCTACTCGGTTCTGCTCACCTCGGCCCTGATCGGCATTGTCACCCACCTGGCTCTGTTCGCGTTGGGCAACGAACTATACGGGCCGGGGGTGGGGCTGCTGGCGGCCGGGCTGCTCGCGGTCAACCGCTGGCACATCGCCCTGAGCCGCTCGGGTTATCCGGCGGTGTTCACGCCGCTGGTGACCATTCTGGTGCTGCACGCCCTTATCCAGGCGCTGCACAAGCGCCGGCCAATCGACCTGGCCTGGTGCGGGCTCTTGCTGGGGGCGGGGTTCTACACCTACACGCCGTTCAAAGTGATGCCGCTGTTCGTGCTGGTCAGCGTGGGGCTGTACGGCCTGGCCCGGGGCAAGAGCGCCCTGCGCGGCATTGTGCCGCAACTGGCTCTGGTGTTTGTCATCGCCCTAATGGTGGCAGCGCCGCTGCTGCGTTTTGCCATCGAGCGGCCCCGCGAGTATTTCGTGCGCGAGCTGGTGGCGCGTCGCCTGCAGAGCGAGCAGGCGGCAGACAACCCCGGCCTGCCCACCTACATCTGGCGCAGCCTGCTCGGGCTGAACTGGCGCGGTGACGGCACGTCGCGCTGGAACTATCCCGGTGCCAGGCACATGGGCTGGCTGAGCGGGGCGCTGATGGTGCTGGGCCTGGGCTATGCCCTGGCGCGCTGGCGGCGAGGCGACAACCTGCTGCTCCTGGCCGCCTGGTTCATCCTGCTCTTGCCGGCAGCGCTGGGCATGCTGCCACACGACTCGCCGAACAGCCTGCGCATGTCGGGCATGCTGGGCCCGGCCGTGCTGCTGGCCGCCCTGCCGCTTTCGGCCCTGGCCGGGGTGCTGAGCGGCGCCGGCGCGCCCGCGGACGAGGCGGCGCGCGGGGAGCAATTCGTCCTCACGATCGAGTCGCCGGTGCGGCGGCTGGCCTGGCGCTGGTCGGCCGAGACGGTGCGGCCCTGGCGCGCGCTCCTGATCGCGGCCACGGTCATCCTGCTGGCGCTTGAGGCAAGGGAAACGCGGCAATTCTACTTTGTGCAGTTTGTCTCGCGGGCACCGGACCGGGCCAACTATTCCAACGCCAGGGAGATCGCGCGGGCCATTCGCGACTATGGCGACCTCAACACGGTGCACATCAAGGCCCACGAGTTCTGGTTCGATGAAAAGGCACTGCGCGTGAATCTGGGCCTGACTGACGAGACCTGGCGGCCGCAGTTCAACGTGCTCGCTGCGGACCAGCCGCCCGTGGCGGAGGTCGACCAGCGCGCGCTGTTCATCCTGCACCCCGAGGATGTGCAGGCGCTCTCGGACCTGCGGATCCTGTTTGCCCACTGCGTCGCGATGGCTTACCGTTATCCTGACGGGGCCATTGCCTTCTATGCGGTGCTGGTCGAACGCTAGTGCGCTTGCATTTGTCGGCGTTCGGGGGTAGAATGGGACTGGACGCAAGCTTGATTCCAAGGAGGGAAATCGTATGAAGGGGAACAAGAAGGTTATCGAGCTGCTCAACCACCTGCTGGCGGAAGAGCTGACTGCCATCAGCCAGTACATGGTGCACAGCGAGATGTTCGCCGACTGGGGGCTGGACCGGCTGCACGAGATGGTCGAGAAGCGGGCCATCACCGAGATGAAGCACGCCGAAGCGCTGATCGGCCGCATCCTGTTCCTCGAAGGCGAACCGATCGTCAGCAAGCTCAACGAGATACACATTGGCGCCGACACGGAAAAGATGATGGCCTTTGACCTCGCGGCCGAGTACGACGCGGTCAAGTCCTACAACGCCGGCGTCAAGACCGCGATGCAGGAGGGCGACCAGGGCACCCGCAGCCTGCTCTCGTCGATTCTCAAGGACGAAGAGGCTCACGCCGATGAGATCGAGGCGCAGCGCGAGCAGATCTCGCTCATGGGCATCCAGACCTACCTGGGCAAGCAGATCTAGAGAGCAGCCGGTTCGAGACTCGAGCAAAAAAGGGGGCGCGACAAGTGTCGCGCCCCCTTCCTTGTTGGTGGTCCGAACTAGTCGGCCATTGCGTTCTGCGCCGTGACCAAGAGCTGCACGGTCGAATCAGGACCCCAGCCGGAGGCATTGCGCGCCTTGACCCGCCAGGCATAAGTGCGCCCCGCGAGGAGCGGGAAGGGCACATTGAGCTCGGGATAGGGCGAGAGAATGTTGTAGGTAAAGCTGTTGCCGTTGACCCCAAGGGTGACCAGGTACATATCGGCACCGGCGAGCTGCTCCCAGGTCAGGTGCGGCTTGAGACTATAGACCGTGGTGCCGCTCTCCGGCAGCACGAGCATGGGTGCGCGGGGCAGATCGCCCATATCGCCGGTGACAAAGCTCTCGGGCAGAGACCAGACGAAGCTGCCAGGGGTAGCCTCGTAGCCTACACGCCAGTAGTACTGGACACCGGGCTGCAGGTTGATCAGCAGCGGCGTGCGCCGCTCGGGTCCGGTGAGGTAAGAGCGCGGCGATATCCTGGCAGCAACCTGCGTGAAGGAGGAATCCGTAGCGATGTCCACCCCGTACCAGTAAGTGCCCGCGGCCAGCCAGACCAGCTCTGGCGCCACGGTGGTCACGTTCGAGCCGCAGGCCGGAGACAGTAGAACGGGCACGTCGCCCGGAATGAGAGTCGGCGTCGGGGTAGGCACGGGGGAGTACACGCAGGGCAGGTGGACCACAAAAGGCGGCGTAGACTGGGCAAGGCTGCCCATGGGCCACGGCCAGAGGAAGAGCAGGAGCAGTACAACAGCGATTAGGAGCAGACTACGACGCAACGAGATTCCCCCGAGTCTCATAGCGTGCGGACGGATGCCGCAGCCCAGAATGGCGCGATTATAGGGCTTTCGGCCCGGTTGTCAAATGGTAGAGTCAGGCAACGCGGGCGCGGCAACTGGGGTATAATGCCCACATCTTCCGGAGGCGGTGGCTATGGAGAAACAAAAGAACTCGCGGGGCTGTTTTCTGTGCGGCAGGCAAAACCCCATTGGCCTCAAGATGAGCTGGTACAACGACCGCGAGGCACAGTGTATCACGGCCAGCGTGACCGTGCCGGAGCACTTTAACTCTTACCCCGGCGTGGTGCACGGCGGCATCGTGGCGGCCCTGCTGGACGAGACCGCGGGCCGCTCGATCTTGTTGGTCGACGACCGCGACGACAACCTGATGGTCACGGCCAGGCTCGAGATCAGGTACCGCCTGCCAGTGCCCACCGGCCAGCCGATCACCCTGCGCGGCAAGACGCTCCAGTACACTGGCACACGGGCCAAAGTCAGGGCCGAGGTGCTGCTGGCCGACGGTTCCGTAGCGGCAGAGGCGGAGGCGCTCCTGCTGCGGCCGCCGGCCGAACTGTTCGCGAGCTGGGAAGCGGAAAAGCCCTACTGGAAGGTGTACGACGACTAGTGAACCAGCATCCAGGCAGCGCGGAAGGAACAAACAACGGCCTGTCTCCGTCAGCAATGAGACCAGTGGTCTAACTGTCTCGCTGGCGCTCGTCTCCCACTGGAGGAGCAAGGGCGCCAGCGGAGAGCCAGAGTGAGGAGGCAGTTATGTCTTCCAGTCCTAGCCGCGCATCGCGTATCCCGCACAGCACCAGTGGGCGCTTTGTTCCACTGCTGTCGTTGCTGTTGATCGCCGCTATAGTCGCGGGCTGCGTCGGTCCCGCCACGCCCACCTCCGGAACGCACACACCCGGTACCGGCACACCCACGCCCAGGCCGCCCACGGCCGAGACCGGCGGGCTCACCTACGTTCGGTCGGCGTCCTACGCTACCATGACTGGAGGAACACAGAGTATGGCATCCCTGCGTTACACCCTGAGTCAGGGCCAGGAGACCCCCAGCCAGGCCCAGCAGAACACTCTGGCCCAGACGACCGCTCTCACCGCGGCCGAGGTCGAGGCGCTGCTCAAGCGCCTGCCCGAGCTGACCGGCCAGAAAGAGGATCAGGTCGAGTTCAAGCTGCCGCCGCAGACCCTGCCCGCGCCACGGCCGGGACAGACCATCCAGGAGCCCTTCCCGCCCGAGGCGCAAGGACCGGACGTGGTCCAGCCGGTGGTGGGGCCGCTCAAGGTGCTGCGCTACAGTCCGGAAGGCAACGTGGACCTGGCACCCTTCCTCAGCATCACCTTTGACCAGCCGATGGTGCCGCTCACCTCGCACGCCGAGCTGGCGGCGAAGGAGGTGCCGGTCAAGTTGACACCGCAGCCAGAGGGCGAGTGGCGCTGGGTGGGCACCAAGACGCTGGTGTTCCAGCCGGTGTTTCGTTTCCCGATGGCCACGCGCTACACGGTGGAGATCCCCGCCGGCACGACCTCGGCCAACGGCGGCAAGCTGGCCGAGGCGGTGACCTTCAGTTTTGCCACCCCCGCGCCGGTGTTGGTCTCTTACTTCCCGAACGATTCTCCGCAGCGGCGCGATGTGCTGCTCTTTGCCTCCTTCGACCAGCGCATCGATCCCGCGGCAGTGCTCAAAACGATTCGCGTCAGCGCCGCCGGGCAGACTTTTGCCACCAGGCTGGCCACGGAAGCAGAGATCGCGGCCAACGAGACCGCAGCCCGGATGGCCAAGAACACCGTCGAGGGCCGCTGGCTGGCCTTCCGCACGACCGAGCTGCTGCCCTACAACAGCACGATCACGGTCGACATCGGCCCGGGCACGCCCTCGGCCGAAGGGCCGCTGACCACCGATGCTGCGCAGAGCTTTGCCTTTTCGACCTTTGGCCCCCTCAAGATCACGCGGGTGCGCTGCGGTTGGGACAATGCATGCCAGCCGCTGCAGCCGTGGTACATCACCTTTTCCAACCCGCTGGATGCAGAGGCCTTTGACGAGAGCCTGGTGACCATCTCCCCCGAGCTCAGCAACGGCAAGCTTTTTGTGGTGGACAAGACTCTGCGCATCGAAGGCCAGGCTAGAGGACGCACCACCTACCACATCACCCTGCGTGCCGGCATCCAGGACCAGTACGGCCAGACGCTGGGCGAGGACCAGACCGTGACCATCGAGGTCGGTTCGGCCGAGCCGACGATGTACGCCTCCAGGGAGTCGATGGTGGTGCTGGATCCTTCCTCCCGGCCCGCCTTTTCCGTCTTTACGATCAACTATAACACGATCAAAGTACAGGCCTACGCCGTGCAGCCGGAGGATTGGCCGGCCTACATGGACTACCTGGAAGCGGCCCGCCGCAGCACCACGCCCACGAAAGTGCCTGGCACGAAAAAGATCGACCAGGAAGTTCCGGTCAAGGGTGAGCTGGACGTGCTCAAAGAGACGTCCATCGACCTGAGCCTCGCCCTTGGCGAGACGCACAGCAGCCAGGCTCTGGCCGGCAGCACTGGCCACGTGGTGCTGATCGTCCAGCCGGGCGAACCCTCCGTCCCGCCGAGCGAAAGGCTCGACTGGAAGCCAACCGTCAGCGTGTGGGTGCAGGTGACGAGCCTGGGCGTCGATGCCTTTGTCGACAGTAAGAAACTGGTAGTGTGGGCCAGCTCGTTGCAGGACGGCTCGCCGGTGGCCGGGGCCAAAGTAACGGTCTACCCGGGCAAGGCCACTGCCGAGACCCGCAGCGACGGTCTGGTGCGCTTTGACCAGCCCACAGCCAGCGCGGATCGCCTCGGCTACCTGGTCGCCCGCTCTGGCCACGACAGTGTCATCCTGCCAGAGAACATAGACTGGTGGGCAGGTGGTTGGCGTCGCACTCTGGATAGGGACCAAGCCCGCTGGTACGTGATCGACGACCGCGGTATGTACCGCCCCGGCGAAGAGGTGCACCTGAAGGGCTGGATCCGCCAGCTCCACCTCGAAGAGGGCGCCGACATCCTGAGCCTCCCTCGCGCGGGAGACACGGTGACCTACCAGGTGAACGATTCGCGCAGCAACGAAGTGGCCAAGGGCACGGCCAAACTCAACGCCCTGGGCGGGTTCGACCTGGCCTTCACCCTGCCAGAGACGATGAACCTCGGGGACACGAGCGTGCAGCTCTCTGCTGCCGCGGGCAAAGCCTACCACTCTTTCCAGGTGCAAGAGTTCCGCCGGCCCGAGTTCGAGGTGAACACCAGCGTCAGCGAGGGTCCGTTCTTGGCCCTGGAGCACGCCCAGTTCACCGTCGAAGCCAAATACTATGCCGGCGGGGCGCTGCCTAATGCCGAGGTGACCTGGCTGGTCACCTCGCAGGAGAGCAGCTACCGCCCGCCGAACTGGGACGAGTTTGAGTTTGGCGTATGGGTACCCTGGTGGCGGTCCCTTAGCAGAGGTATGGATTTCTTCCTCGGGGGCGTCGATGGAGCGGAGTCGTCCGAGACCTACCAGGGCGTAACCGATGCTACCGGCAAGCACACCCTGCGCGTTGATTTCGAGGCCTCCGACCCGCCCAGACCAACCAGCATCACCGCCGAAGGCACGGTGATGGACGTCAACCGCCAGGCCCGGACCGGCAGCTCGACCATCCTGGTACATCCGGCCGAGCTGTACGTGGGCCTGCGCACCAACCGCGCTTTTTACGAAAAGGGCCAGCCCATCACCGTAGATGCCATCGTGGTAGACCTGGATGGCAATGCGGTCGCCGACCGGCCGGTCGAGATCAGGCTGGTGCGGCTCGACTGGCGCTATGTCAAGGGCGAGTGGGTCGAGGAAGAGGCCGACGTGCAGAGCTGCACGGTCGGCTCGCTGAAAGAGCCGGTGAGCTGCAAGTTCGAAGCCCGCGAGGGCGGCGAGTACCGGCTGACCGCGACCATCACTGACAGCAAGGGCCGGAAGAACCAGAGCCAGATGACCCGCTGGGTCAGCGGCGGCAAGAGGCCCGGCGCCGCCAAGGTCGAGCGAGAAGAGGTCGAGCTGATCCCCGACCGGCAGGAGTATCAGCCTGGCGACGTGGCCGAGATCCTGGTCCAGTCGCCCTTTGTGCCCGCGGAGGGCCTGCTCACGCTGCGGCGCGGCGGCATCCTCTCGACCGAGCGCTTCCAGATGAGCGGCAGCACCTTTACCCTGCGCGTGCCCATCGATGAACGGTATATCCCCAACCTCAACGTGCAGGTGGACCTGGTGGGCGCGGCCGGGCGGCTGAACAGCGCCGGCGAGGTGGACGCCAGCCTGCCCAAACGGCCGGCCTTTGCCAGCGGAGCGCTGGAGCTGTCGGTGCCCGCCTACTCACGCACGCTGGCCGTAACAGCCACGCCGCGCGACAGGGCACTCGAGCCGGGCGGTGAAACCACACTCGCAGTGCTGGTCACCAACGCCGCGGGCAAGCCGGTCGCCGGCGCCGAGCTGGCGGTCATCGTGGTCGACGAATCGGTGCTGGCGCTGACCGGCTACAAGCTGCTCGATCCCATCGCCGTGTTCTACCAAAACCGCGAGGCCGGCGTCACGGATTATTACCTGCGGCAGTACATCCGCCTGGCGGACCCGACGGCGTTGGCCAACGTGGCGGATCAGCGCGCCGGGATGGCGTTCGGCGCCAGTGCGCCGGAAGCGATGCCGACGATGCCCATGGCACTCTACGACTCGATGGCCAAACAGGCGTTGCCGCGGGGGGCCCCGGAAGAAGCCCCCGCCATCCGTGTGCGCACCAACTTGAATCCGCTGGCCACCTTTGCGCCGAGCGTGCCTACGGGCGCCAACGGCCAGGCCACGGTCACGGTCAAGGTGCCGGACAACCTGACCCGCTACCGCGTGATGGTGGTGGCAGTGGCGGGCGAGAAAGAGTACGGCAAGGCCGAGTCGGCCATCACGGCGCGGCTGCCGCTCATGGTACGGGCTTCGCCGCCGCGCTTTCTCAACTTTGGCGACCAGTTCGAGCTGCCGATCGTGATCCAGAACCAGACCGACGCGCCGATGACGGTGGACGTGGTGGTACAGGCCACCGACGTGACCGGCCTCGGCAGCCAGGGCCAGCGGCTGACGGTGCCGGCCAACGACCGGCGCGAAGTGCGTTTCCCCTACGTCACCGAGAGCGCTGGAACGGCGCGCTTCCAGGTAGGTGCTGTCTCTGGAAAGTGGGCCGATGCCTCCGAGTTCTCTCTGCCGGTCTACACACCGGCCACGACTGAGGCCTTTGCCGTGTACGGCACGGTGGACCAGGGCGCCATCGCCCAGCCCATCCTGGCGCCGGGCGACGTCTACCAGCAGTTCGGCGGGCTGGACATCAGCACTTCCTCCACTGCGCTGCAGGCCCTGACCGATGCCGTGCTCTACCTGGTGCAGTACCCGTACGAATGCTCCGAGCAGCTCGCCTCGCGCATCCTGGCCGTGGCAGCCCTGCGCGACGTGCTCACCGCGTTCAAGGCCAAGGGCCTGCCCGCCCCCGAGGAGCTGGTCAAGGCAGTGAACCGCGACATCGAGCTGCTGGTGAGCCTGCAGAACGACGACGGCGGCTGGCCGGTGTGGCAGAAGGGTCGCGATTCGTGGCCTTTCTACAGCATCCACGCCACCTTTGCCCTGATCAAGGCCAAAGAGAAGGGCTTTACCGTACCGGAGGAAACGCTCAGCGCGGCCATCCGCCACCTCCGCGACATCGAGCAGCACTACCCGTCCTGGTACCCCGAGGACCTGCGCAACACGCTCACCTCTTATGCCCTGTACGTGCGCGCTCAGTATGGCGACGTGGACGTGGCCAGGGCCAGGCGGCTGGTCAACGAAAAGGGCGTGGCCAAACTCCAGTCCGAGGCACTGGGCTGGCTGTGGATGGTGATGAAGGACAACGCCGCATCCAGGAGCGAGGTCGCCGCCATCCGCAAGCACCTGGACAACACCGTGGTCGAGACGGCCGGCGCGGCCAACTTTTCCACCTCCTACCGCGAAGAGGACGGCTACCTGTTGCTGGCTTCGGACCGCCGCGCCGATGGTGTGCTCTTGGAGGCGTTCATCGCCAACGACCCCAAGTCAGACTTGATCCCCAAGCTGGTCAAGGGCCTGATGGCCCACCGCAAGCGTGGCCAGTGGAGCAACACCCAGGAGAACGTGTTTATCCTGCTGGCGCTGGACAAGTACTTTGCCCGGTACGAGGCGCAGACGCCCGATTTCGTGGCCCGCGCCTGGCTGGGCGGCGACTATGTAGCCGAGTTCAAGTTCAGCGGACGCAGCACCGACTATAAGGCCGTGCAGGTACCAATGTCCTACCTGGCCAAGCAGGACGGCCAGCAAAACCTGGTGCTGAGCAAGGAAGGCGCCGGGCGGCTGTACTACCGGCTGGGCCTGACCTATGCCCCCAAGGACCTGACCCTCGAACCGCTGGACCAGGGCTTTACCGTGCTGCGCACGTATGAGGCGGTGGACGACCCGGCCGACGTACGCCAGGACGAGGACGGCACCTGGCACGTCAAGGCGGGCGCCAGGGTGCGCATCAAGCTGACCATGGTGGCTCCGTCGCGGCGCTACCACGTAGCCCTGACCGATCCCCTGCCGGCCGGCCTTGAGGCGATGAATCCGGCCCTGGCCGTGACGGGCAGCATCCCCCAGGCGCCGCAAGACACTACCTCGCCCCGGATGCGCTACTGGTGGTGGCACTGGACCTGGTACGAACACCAGAACCTGCGCGACCAGCGGGCCGAGGCCTTTGCCTCGCTCCTGTGGGAGGGCGTGCACAGCTATACCTACGTCGCTCGCGCCACCACGCCGGGCAAGTTCGTGGTGCCGCCGCCCAAGGCGGAAGAGATGTACTCACCCGAGGTGTTTGGCCGCGGCGCCACGGAGAGAATGATCATCGAGTAAGCGTACAGTAGACTTTGGGTTGACCAGGCCCCCTCTCCTTTTCTTCGAGTGGGGGCTTGTCTTTGTGAGAGTGTCCTAGCAGCGCGGCTGTCTTGGCCCCCACGCCCTGCGCTGTCACTGGACAATACGACTTCAAGTCCGTAGGACTTAAGTCGTATCATGGCGAACCGCCCCTACACGTCAACTTGTGACCACAGAATGCCGCTCTCTGTCTCTGTGGGTGACCGCAATCTCGCGGGCATGTGCCATACGCTTCTATTTGGCGCAGACAGTGGCCGACCCTACAATGGGCCAGGTGCCTGGCTCTCGGGCCGGACTGGCCCGCTTCTCCGGGTCAGAGGTGTGAGATGAGGACCTGCTGCCAGAGCCGGCGCTCCGGCGAACGCCGCTGCGCGGGCCAGGCCTGACGCCGACCGATTGGCTCTACCGGCCCACCCTGCGGCGGAGGTGGTCCCGGGCAGACCGCACCAGGGAGACAACGTGATACACATCGAAGGCCAGTGGTTCAAGGATGAATTCGGACGCACGCTGCTGCTGCGCGGGGTCAACCTGGGCGGCTCAAGCAAGGTGCCCTACTCGATGGCCGGCGCGCCCGGCGATTGCCGCGGCGGCGCCGCCAGCCACATCCGCGAGGGATTCTACGAGCACCGCGACGTCTCGTTCGTCGGGCGGCCCTTTCCGCTGGAGGAGGCGCAGGAGCACCTGGCCAGGCTCAAATCGTGGGGCCTGACCCTGCTGCGCCTGCTGGTGCCCTGGGAGGCAGTGGAGCACGCCGGGCCGGGGCAGTACGACGAGGCCTACCTGGACTATCTGGTGGAGATGGTGCGCCGCGCTGGCGAGATGGGGCTGCGGGTGTTCATCGACCCGCACCAGGATGTGTGGAGCCGGATGTGCGGCGGCGACGGCGCGCCAGGGTGGACCCTGGAGGCGGTTGGTTTTGACGTCACTCACTTGTCCGAGACGGGCGCGGCCATCGTGCACGCCATTCACGGCGACCCGTTCCCCAAGATGGTCTGGCCCAGCAACTATACCAAGCTCGCCGCGGCGACGATGTTCACGTTGTTCTTTGGCGGCAACCAGTTCGCCCCGCGCTGTACGGTGGATGGAAAGCCGGTGCAAGAGTATCTCCAGCGGCATTATCTGCACGCCTTGCTGCAGGTGGTCCGCCGATTGAAAGGGCTGCCGGCGGTGATCGGCTACGACACGCTGAACGAGCCGTCACCGGGGTACATCGGTTGGCCGGACCTCAGCACGCCGGGCGGACTACTGCTGGACGAGTCACCCACGCCTTTTCAGTCGATGGCGCTGGGCGAGGGATTCACGCAGGAGCTGCCGGTGTGGGAGCAGCGCATCACGGGCAAGAGACGTGTCGCGGTGCGGCGCATCAACCCGAACGGCGTACGGGCCTGGCAGGAGGGTTGGGGGTGTATCTGGCGGCAGCACGGCCTGTGGGACGTGGGTGGCGACGGCCAGCCGCGGCTACTCAAGCCGGGCTACTTTGCCGAGGTCAATGGCAGCAAGGTTGATTTTGCCAGCCAGTTCTTAAAGCCGTTCTGGGTACGCTGCCTGCGGGAGATTCGCACGGTCGACCCGGAGGCGCTGCTCTTTCTCGGCGGGGCGCCGGGTGGAGAGCCGCCCGCCTGGTCGCCGGAGGACGGCGACAGAGTGGCCTATGCCCCTCACTGGTACGACGGGCTGACCCTGTACACCAAAGAGTTCCGCTCCTGGCTCGGGCTGGATATCGAGACGATGAAGCTGGTGCTGGGGCCGGGCCGGGTCAGGCGCTCGCTGGCCGAGCAGGTGGCCCGTATGCCTGCGCAGGCACAGCGGCTGATGGGCGGCATTCCCACGGTGGTGGGCGAGTTCGGCATTCCCTTTGATATGCACAACAAGGCTGCGTATCGCAGCGGCAACTGGTCGCGGCAGGTGGCTGCGCTGGACAACAGCATCTCGGCGATGGAGGCCGGCCGGCTGAGCTGGACCCTGTGGAACTATACCGCGGACAACAACAACCTGCGCGGCGACTGGTGGAACGACGAGGACCTGAGCGTGTTCAGCCGCGATCAGCAGGGCGCGGAGGCCAGGAGGGACCCTCTGGCCCACCTGGGTGAGGGCGGGCGCGCCCTGCCGGCGCTGGTGCGGCCCTACCCGGTGGCCACGGCGGGAGAGCCGCTGTCGATGAGTTATGATTACCGGCGGCGTGAGTTTCGTTTCGAGTTCCGCCACGATCCGGACGTGACCGCGCCGACCGAGATCTTTGTGCCGCGCTGCGCCTATCCCAAAGGTTGCACTGTGACCGTATCGGATGGGACGTACGAGGTGGACGTGGAGGGTCAGCGGCTGCTGTGGCGTCACGGCACGGACCTGGCCGAGCACACGCTGGTGCTGCGGCCGGCGGATTGACGTCATCAGTGTCGGACCGTAGAATGTCTGCGAGGTGACTTGCCATGACCAAACTGCTAGACAAGGCCTTTGCCCGCGCAGCTCGCCTTGATCCTGAACAACAGGACCGGCTGGCCAGACGGCTGCTGGCCGAGCTCTCGGACCGCGGCAAGGCGGTTGGCGAGCAGACTGCCACATACCAGGCCGTCCAGCCAGCAGCTGTGCTTGACCCCTTGGCCATAAAGAATCTTTTGAAACAGGCCATTCTGGAGTTGATGACCGAGCAGGGCGACGTTTTCCGGGAGCTGCTGCTCGAGGCCATCGAGGACGCTGCAATGGTACGCGCCATCGATGAGGGTATGGCCACGCCAGAGGTTGATCGTGAGCAAGTCTTTGCCGCGCTGAGGGCTGGTTCTTGAGGGTCAAGTACCGCACCACATTCTTGAACGACCTTAAATCCCTTCGCGACAAGCGGATGCGAACGCGTATTGGGTCGGCCATTGAGCGTGTGGAGCGGGCGGCGTCTCTGGATGAGGTGCCTGGAGTCAAGAGGCTGCATGCCTCGGGACCCTACTACCGGCTGCGCATCGGTGACTATCGCCTAGGGTTCTATGTGGTTGGAGACGTGGTCACCTTTGTTCACGCACTGCCCCGCAGGGACATCTACCGCCATTTCCCCTAGACCACCCTGGTTGCCAGGGCGAGTTCATTCGCCAACTCGGCTTGACCCGTTGAGCTCAAGCGGGTAGAATGACCTCAACAACCGCACATTCCTGCTGGGGGAGCCAGGAGCACTGGCTGAGAGGACGGCCGCGGGCCGTTGACCCCTCGAACCTGACCTAGATCATGCTAGCGTAGGGAAGCAACGTATCCTCTTTGGACCGCCGGCCTGTTCTGGGCTGGCGGCCTTTTTGTTGGCGCGCAGAGAGAGATGGTATGGCCGGAACCGCGAAGGCACAAAGCAAACTCGACCTGAAGCGAATGGGGACCACCTACGGTCCGCCCGCCGCTCTGCTGCTGCTGTTCTTTGCCGTCTGGCAAAGCGCTACCTGGCTGGGGAGAATCGAGGCCTACCTGCTGCCTTCGCCGGTGGATGTGGTGCGGGCGGGCTGGGAGGCGCGTTCGCTCCTGTCCGGCCACGTTCAGCAGACCCTGCGCGAGACGCTATTAGGCTTTGGTCTGGCCGTGGCGGCGGGTGTGGCTCTGGCGGTGTTGATCGACCTTTCGTCGTTACTCAGGCGCGCGGTCTATCCGCTGCTGGTGGTCAGCCAGACCGTGCCCATTATGACCCTGGCGCCGCTGCTGGTGATCTGGCTGGGCTATACCATCTGGCCCAAGATCATCGTCGTGGGGCTGATGTGTTTCTTTCCCATCGTGGTGACCACGGCCGACGGCCTGCAGGCGGCGGATCCGGACCAGCTCGCCCTGCTGCAATCGATGGGCGCCAGCCGCTGGCAGATGTTCCGCCTGGTGCGGGCGCCTGGCGCGTTGCCGGCGCTTTTTTCAGGGGTACGCATCGCCGCTACCTACAGCGTGGTTGGAGCGATCATCGGCGAATGGGTGGGCGCCAGCCGCGGTCTGGGTGTGTTCATGCTCCGCGCGGCCAACTCGTTCCGCACCGACTGGGTGTTCAGCGCCATTGCCGTAACCTCGCTCTTGAGCATCCTCCTATTTTTAGCCGTATCCGCGGCCGAGCGGCTGGCCCTGCCGTGGTACTATACCAGCGCTCGCGCCGAGCGCTGGGAAGAGCTCGAGGCGCCTCCCGCAAAGGCGGCCTCGTCGAAGGAGGGGAAATGAGCCCAAGGCGCATTCTGTGGATTTTGGCCCTGCTGCTGAGCGCCTGTGCGCCGGCAGCCAAACCGACACCAACGGTGAACAAGGCCACGCTGACGTTGGACTGGGTACCCAACACGAACCATACCGGCTTTTACGTGGCACTGGAAAAAGGCTGGTACAGAGAAGAGGGCATTGACCTGACCATCCAGGTACCCTCGGATCCAGCCGCCGCGCTCAAGCAGGTGGCCTATGGCAACACCGAGTTCGGGGTGAGCTTTCAGGAAGAAGTGACCATCGCCCGGGCCAACGACATCCCGGTGGTGTCCATCGCCGCGATGATCCAGCACAACACGTCGGCCTTTGCCTCCCTGGTCCAGACGGGCATCCGCCGTCCGAAGGACCTGGAGGGCAAGACCTATGCCTCCTGGGGCATGGCCATCGAGCGCCCCATCCTGGGCAAGCTGATGGCCTGCGACGGCGGCGACCCGGACAAGGTCGAGTTCGTCGACGTGGGCTTTGACGTGTTTCCGGCCGTCATCGGCGGGAGGGCCGACGTGGCCTGGATCTTTCTGGGGTGGGACGGGGTGCAGGCCCAGTTGATGGGCAAGGAGCTGAACGTGCTGCCGCTGCAGGGAAGCTGCGTGCCGGACTATTACACGCCGGTGATCATCGCTGGAGAGAGCACCCTGGCCAGCAAACCGGACCTGGTGCGGCGCTTTCTGGCGGCCACAGCGCGAGGCTATGACTATGCTATCGACCACCCGACGGAGTCGGCCGAGATTCTGCTGCGCGCCACACCCGAGTCGACGCCAGAGCTGATCCGCGCCAGCCAGGCCTGGCTCAGCTCGCGCTACCAGGACGATGCTCCCCGCTGGGGCGTGCAGCGCCTGGAGGTATGGCGCGAGTTTGCGCAGTTCATGCTCGACAGCCAGCTCATCCCGAAGGCCATCGATCCGGCTGCCGCCTTCAGCAACGAGTACCTGCCCCAGTGAACCCCCTGGCCCACGCCATTGAAATCGAGGGCCTCCGCAAGGCCTACCGGGTCGGCGGGCAGAGGCTGCAGGTGCTGGACGGTCTGAGCCTGCGCGCCGAGCGGGGCGAGTTCGTGACCCTGATCGGCCCGAGCGGCTGCGGCAAGAGCACCGTGCTCAGCCTCGTGGCCGGCCTGCAGCACCCGGATGAGGGGCAGATCCGCTTTGACGGCGCCGTCACCGAGCAGCGCCTGGGTCGCTGCGGATGGATGCCCCAGCGCGACCTGCTGCTCCCCTGGCGTACCGTGCTGGGCAACGTACTCCTCGCGCCAGAGGTGCACGGCGAGGGTCTGCGCCAGGCCAGAGAAGAGGCGCTACGCCTGCTACCCCTATTCGGGCTGGAGGGCTTTGGCGACAGCTATCCGGCTGCCCTCTCCGGCGGGATGAGGCAGAGAGCGGCGCTCTTGCGCACCTTCCTCACGCGCTCGGGAGTGCTGCTGCTGGACGAGCCCTTTGGCGCGCTGGACGCGCTGACCAGGGCATCGCTGCAAGAGTGGCTGCTGCGGGTATGGCACGAGTTCGGCTATACGGTGCTCTTTATCACCCACGACGTCGAAGAAGCGCTGTTTTTATCCGACCGGGTGTACGTGCTGACCGAGCGGCCGGCCAGGGTGTGCCTCGAGCTGGAGGTGCCCCTGCCCCGGCCGCGTGAGAGGGACCTGATCCTCAGCCCCGAGTTCGCGACCCTGAAACACCGGTTGATAGATGCCCTGCGCGGAGAGTTACCCCGGCCATCGGCCGCTTGACTCGGCGGGCGTTGCCGTGGACAATCACTCGGCTCTCACCGACGCCGGCTGAGAGACGCACGCGGCGCACCGCCGCCCTGTGGGCGCTGGCGGGGTTGATGTGGCTGCGCCGCTGCACTTTAATGTGAGCAAAGGACCTATGGAGAACAAACCGCTGGCCGAACTGCAAGTCGAGATCCGCTACCTGCCTTCGTTGAGGGTGGTCTGCCTGGCATTCAAGCCAGAGGGGGAGGACCAGAACCCCCGGGCGGCCATCCGGCAGCATTTTGAGCGCGTGCAGGAGTGGGTCAAGACGCTCGGCCGCGATCCTTACCGTCAGGTGACGGTGGGCGAGGTCGTGTCAGTAGAAGAGCGGCTGCTGCGCTACGACTGCTGCCTGGAGGTGCCAGAAGGCACCCCGGACCCGCCAAAGGGCATGCGCCTGAAGAGGCTGTACGGCGGGCGTTACGCGGTGATGACGGTGAAGAAGGACGCGGAGGCGATCAGCGAGAGCATTCGCCGCTTTCACGAAGAGTACGTGCCGCAGAACCAGCTCAGGATCGACGCGGCCCGGCCCACCTTTGAGTACTACTGGGCCGACAGCATCGAGTACTGCGCGCCGCTGCTGGACGAGTAGCTAACCGCGCGTGGCTGCCGCCCGCGGACGGCAGGCACGGCGACCGGCACAGAGCCTCAGCCGCGCCTGCCTGGAGAGCGGACGCCAACCACCGGCGAGTTACTTTAGCAGCATGGGCAGGAACTGGGCGGGAGTGCCCTGCGGGCAAGTGAACTGATCGGTGCTGCCCAGAGTGAGCAGGGCAGAATCGCCCACCCCCTGCCCCTGCAGGACAATGGAATAGGTCCGGCCGCAGGTGGCAGCATAGTCCTTCGCCACCAGTGAAGGGGTAATGGTATTGCCCTCACGAGGCAGCGGATTGGACAGGTCGGGTCGGAAATCGTAGATGGTCGTCGCGGCACCGCCGCCGACCGGCACTGCCACCAGCCTGAACCTGACCAGTTTCTGACCAGGGCTCAGGTTGATGGTAAAGGGCTCGACGTGGATCTTGCAGGCGCCCGGGCGCAACTGATAGCACCCGGCGTGCACCGGGCTGGCCGAGGTCGCCGCTTCAACCACCTCCCGGGGCACCAGCCCCGAGCCCACCCCCAACAGCAGAATTGCCCCGGCCGCCACTCGGAGGAGCACTCGCACAAGCCTCTGGAGCATCATAGATCCTCCGTCACCATCTGCGGCGCCTAGGGAACCATCGCGGGGCAAGTGAACACCCCGGTACTGCCCAGGTTATAGACGGCAGAGTCTCCCGTGTCCCGGCCCTGCAGGCTGATCGAGTACGCCACCCCGCAGGTGGCCGCGAAATCCTGGGCCACCATGGATACCGGGACGGTCGAGCCAGAATAGGGCAGAGGATTGGACAGGTCGGGGCGGAAATCGTAGATGACCCGCTGAGCGCCCCCAACAGCCCGGGTAGCGATGAGCTGGAAGTAGACCAGCTTTTTGCCCGGCGTCACATTGATGGTGATTGGCTCTACGTGTAGACGGCAGTCCGACGGTCCGGCAATGTAACACCCGCCGTGAACCGGGCTGGCAAGGATGGCGGCAGCGGCCTGCGCCGAACCTGCCCGCCCGGCGTTCAGCCAGACCAGCGACAGCCCCAGCACTGCCAGCGCGACGCCCACGAGCACGAGCCTACTCTTCTTCATCTGAGCCTCCTTTTGCTCCATACGCATCCAGATGGACCTGACCGGCTCACCTGTTCCACCACGAACCGCTCAACGCCCTGCTCTAGACTGGTTGACGGGCACGCAGACCGCTTCCGTACGCGAGAGTGTGGAATAACTGCCCAGGGAGCGCGAACGACAGGTTCGTAGTTGCCGTAGGTCTCTGAGCTACTGCGAAGAGGCGCTTTAGCGCTCCCCTTCCGAACGGTCTCACCGCGTCGGTGGGTGGGGACAGGCTGACCCCGACCAGCACGTCGGGGCGCCAGTAGGCAGAGCCTGTACTACGAACCTATCGAGGTCTGTAGTTGCCC
>MWCV01000045.1 GCA_002070215.1 Chloroflexi bacterium ADurb.Bin180
TGTCCGGATGGGGAGCGCTGAAGCGCAACTACGAACCTAATCCCGCTCGAACAGCATGCCCTGACTGTGTTCGTGCTCCTCAGGCGGTTTTTCCACACTCTCAGAGCCACCATAGCGAGCGAACCGAGTCGACAGGCTGCGTTCGTTGGAACCGAGAGTGGCCTGACAGATGGTACCCCAGGTTGCCACGAGATGTTCACAGGTTAGCAACCGAAAGCCAACTGCGTGTCAGGCAGCTTGTCGGTGTGTGGCCAGATACGCGCCCGGCGACGCGCCCACGCCGACACGACGGGCTCCTGGAGCCCGCCATCTGGCCTCGCGGGAGGAAGGCGATGAAGCGACCACCGCTCGTGGTGATTGTCGTCCTCTTGCCACTGAGCTTGACAGAGGCAGCCCTGGCCAGAGGCTTCAAGAAGCCGGCGGGCGCCGGAGCACGCAAGGTTCCGCTCCATAACACTGAAGCATTCACCTGCTCGGAAGGAGCCCCGGACTTGACCGGCGACGAGTTTGAGTTTGTCAACCCCAACACCAATTGGTCAGGCGATGTGAGCGTGGCCGTGTCGCTCAAAGCTGCGACGCCTGATTCAGGCTATGACATCTGGGTCAATCAGGCTCCAGGTGGCTGTCCACTTGAAGAGGCCACTCAAGTCGCGGCTCTGCACACCGACGAAAACGGGTATGGCAACGTCAACGTCAAGGTGGAGAAGGTTGCCGGAGCCGCTCGTTTTTGGGTGTCGGCTGTGGGAGGCAACCTGGTGCTGCTCAGCCGGGCGATACAGCTCGACTGATCGCGGCTCGAGCAAGGCAGCAGACTAAAGCGAGGGAGGGGGAACTCCCCGCCTTCGTGTTTGCATTTCCGGCAATTGATGGTATACTGGTCAAGTAGTACAGCGGCATCCTCGCACCACCATCGGCCCCACGAGTCGCTGCGGCGTCATCGGCCTCGCTCTCTCTCATTGAGAAGGAGGATGATCATGTCCAGCAGGCGTCGTTTCTGTGCGGCTCTGGTCGCGGGTCTTGTGCTGTCGAGCATTTCGTTCGTGGTAGCCCAGTCCCCCGTTTCAATCAAGCTCGAACGTGCGCGCCTCGGGCAGGTCATGCTTAACGCTGCCGCAGACGCTACCGTCGACAGCTCCTTTCCAGACACGCCATTGGGAGCCTCGCGCTACTTGGTAGCAGGGTACTTGTCTCGGCCGCTGGCCATCCAGCGAGCCTTTGTGCGCTTCGACTTGACGCCCCTTGCCGGAGCCTCCATCGATCAGGCCCGGCTCGAGCTGTACCTGGACAGTTGGACGGGCGCCGCCTCCACGCTGATCAGCTACTGCCAGGTACTTGGCACGTGGACCGAAGGCACCATCACCTGGAACTACAAACCTTCATCAGGCGGTATCTGCGGGCAGAGGGAGGTGGGTACCAGCAGGGGGTGGGTCGCCTGGGATGTGACAGCTCTGGCGCGAGCGTGGTTACAGGGGCCGAATTATGGACTGGTGCTCAGCGCGGCCGAGGGTTCAATCAACGCGACTCGCACCTTCTTCAGCTTGAACAATGGCGAGGGCGCGCCACGCCTGATCGTCACCTACTCCAGTCTCACTCCCACTGCCACTGCGTCGGCCGCGGCGACTCTTACACCAGCCATCACTCCCACGCGCACCTCCACCGTAACGCCAACCCCCGGCGGGTGGGCTGCCCTGTATGCCCCATCCACCGCCTACGCCGGCGGACAGGTGACGGTCGCTGGCGTAGGCTGGCCAGCGGGCGGCGCCGTGGTTTTGGAGCTCGTGCGCGGGCCAGACCGCCGTTCGTGCGGCTCGGGCGTCGCCGCATCCAATGGCACACTCAAGGCCACTTGCGGCATTCCGTCAGACTACCCGGTGGGCAACGTTACGCTGAGTGGCACGTCCGGGGCAAAGAACGGAAGCGCCTCCATGACTATTCTGGCCGGCCCACTGTTGACGCTCTACCCGACGTCCGGTCGCCCCGGCACCGCGGTCTCTTACTCTCTCAGCAACTGGCTGCCCGGCGCCTCTTGGCGTCTTGACTATGCCGGAGCGCCAGTGTTCGGTCCAGAGCCTCTGAGCGCAAGTGCCTTTCAGAGCAGTTTCCTGGTTCCGTCCGACCGACCGTCGCCTCTGGGCAGCGTCTGCGAGGTGCGTGCGTCCATGATCGTGCTGGGGCAGACTGTGGCCACCGCTGCGGTCACCTTCCAGTCGCTTTCTCCTCAGATTGTGCTGCCCTACTCGCTGAGCGCACTCACGCTGCCCGCAGGGCGCATTGCTCCCGGCCAGCAGTTCACTGTCACGGGGAAGATCAGCCCGGCTCCAAGGGGCCCGCTCAGTCACTTCCGCCTCAGCGCGATGTGGGAGGATGGGGAGGGTCACCACTGGCCCGTCGGCATCGATCCGGCGATCGGGCCAGGGGGGTACTACACGATCTCCATTCGCGCCCCGACGGTTCTTGGTGGAGATGCCTGGCCTCTGGCCAACGCGGGAGACACCCTTCGGGTCAACCTTCTGGAGCAAGGGCGAAGCGGCTGTGTCTCGGCCTGGGCAGCCTGGCCACAGCACGATCCGCTCGAGTTGGTGATCCGGCCTTACGATGTGGAGACCGGTGGTCCCATCGCAGCGCTGGTGTCGCACTACCCGGCACCAGAAACAGAAACCGAAGGCCCGCTGATGATAGAGTACTACCACGGATCCAGCCAGATCACGGATTTTTCTTCGCACGAGGACTCTGGCGCGGGTCAGGACGCGTTGGCCGACGCCATGAAGTGGCGGATCATGTGCGGCGAGCTCGACC
The DNA here is from genome assembly GCA_002070215.1 of Chloroflexi bacterium ADurb.Bin180. Classification (NCBI taxonomy): domain Bacteria; kingdom Bacillati; phylum Chloroflexota; species Chloroflexi bacterium ADurb.Bin180. The sequence goes on from MWCV01000045.1 coordinate 2,797, forward strand.
ACCTGACTCAGGTAGCCACCGTGATCGGGGCCAGCTTTGCTCCCCTGCACCCGGAAGAGCCCTATCTGCAGCCGCAGGATTTCTCGCTACTGCAATTGGCCGGCTCCCAGTGGACGCTTGTCCAGGCAGGACCCGGCGCAGCAGCTTCTTCGGCTGCCTCTGCGGCAATCCAGCCCTATGTTGAACCCTCAGCAGCCAAGGGGACCAGCGACCCCACCCCGGGCCGGGAGCGCTTTGTGGTGCTGGTCGACGGGCTGAAGTTGGGCTACGGCTACCAGGGCAAAGGCGAGGTGTACCAGTTCTATCTGTGGTACCACCCCCTGGTCGGCTACGAGGATATTCACGGCAACCCGATCCAAATGCCGATTCAAGTGCCGATGGTCAAATTCAGTTCGGGAGTCATCCAGGCATATCTCACACTCCAGGGGGCGAGCTTCTCGGGCGGCGAGTGGTATCTCATCGACTTGCGCCCCATCGGAGGGTGGTGCAACCTCGGCATGCTGCGATTGTTCGAAGACCCGGAGAATCCCTGGAAGCTGCAAGACGTGCAGCTCATGTACAACGGCCACGAACTGGGCTCGTTCCAGAAAGCGGGCGAAGGTGGCTACGGCACCGATTGCGAGGGGAATCCCGGCAAGTTCGCCACCGTGTGGGAGAAGGGCCTGCCCTACCCCGACGACAATCTCGTCGAACCCGGGGTGACTCACTATGCCTTCGGCATCCGTCTGGTCACCGTGCAGGGAGCCAGGTATGAGCACTACTGGAACATCAACCTGAGCCCCATTCCAGCCTGGTACAAGAGCAGCCTGTACAAGAACCGCTACTTCCAGACCGCCACCCAGACTGCTCTCTGCTCCTCGGCTCTGTTCCATGGGGAGATGTACCCGCCAGGTGAGACCAAAACCGAGCTAAACTTTACGTTGCCCAACATGGGTCAGCAGAACAACTCTGCCGGGGTAGATAGCGTCCTCGAAACCAAGATGGTAGCCGGGCTGACCGACTGGTACGAGACCACGCAAACGGGAGGTCTGCGCAGTGAGGCCCTCAACCACCCCGGCGCGCCAGTTGGCACCAAGGCGACGGCGCCCGGTGACACGCCGCTGTCCTGGTCCTCGGCGGGGGACACCGAGATAGTCAGACTAGACGATGTGCGCGTGTACGAGAACGGATGGGGCGTACCGGAGGTCGTCTATCTCTCAGTGACTCTGGACCTGTTCTTCAATGCCCACCTGCAACATGAAGGCAAGATCCAGGTCAGTCCTTCGGGCGACACACTGACTTCGCTCTACGTACACCCCTACGCGATGATCACCACCGAGTGCACGGGCAAATTGAAGATCCTGTTCGGCTTCGGCAGCGCTTCCTGGTCGATTGCTCCAAGTTTCGGCCTAGGTCTGCCCATCTACTATGTGAATGGGCAGGTGGACGATTCGGCGATGTGCTTCTACTACGGTCTCCAGTCTGCCATGAGGTGGAAGATCGGGGTCGGTAGGTTGCGCATAGGAGGTTGCCGCCAGACAATCCTGATGGGTCCGGGCCACTTCCCTGACAGTGCCCTCTGCAAGGATCCGCCCCTCCCTGGCCTGTGCTCAGGAGCGCCGGCGGTTAGCCTGGCGACAGAGGAGGCCAACGACGCCCCCCAACCTTCCATCGCTACCGACGGCTTCGGTCATACGCAAGCACTGTGGCTGGATGATGACGGGCAGGTAGTGGCTGCGCGGCTGGAGGGACTGACCTGGTCATCGCCGGCGGTTCTGTCCACTGCCGCTGGAGCCGACGGTCCGCGCCTGGCGTACTACGGTCCCGACCGAGCCCTTGCCACCTGGTCTGAGACCAGCCTCACCGGCCAGATCCTGGCTACAGCCACGCTGACCGAGGTGCTGCGTTCTTTGCACGTGGTCTATGCCCTGTGGGATGGAAGCCACTGGTCTGCTCCGGCAAGCCTCACCTCGCCGACGACAGGCGACAGCGACTTGCACCTGGCTGCTTGTCCCGCGACCGAATCCGGTTGTCCCACCGGTGGGGAAGTGACCGCGGTCTGGACGCATGATGCGGCAGGAGTTCTCATTCAGCGCCAGTTCCGCACCTTCACGAGTAGGTTTTCAGGCAAGGACGGAACGTGGAGTCCAGTGCAGCCAGTAGACCCGTCCTCGACCGCATCGGACACGAGCCCGCGTGTGGCCTATCGCCTGGGCAAGGCCCTGGTGACCTGGGTGCGCGACCCCGACCGCAGCCTGTTGACCGTCCAGGACCGCCGCGTGGCGATCCGCACTCTGGACGACATCAGTCCGGTGACCATCCCGACCGAGTTTCCGGGCGGCGTTATTGACCTCGATCTGGCGGCCTCTGGCGGAAAAACCGTGCTCGCTCTGACGCGCACAGACTCGTCAACGGACATTCTGGGCAACCGCGATTACCTCTACGCGGCGGAGCAGGCCTGCCCATCCTGCCCATGGACCTGTCAGCTCGTGGTGGACAGCACGGGTCGCGCCATACGCGCCGAGGCGCCTGTGGTCACTCTGGACGCAGGCGCAGCTGGCTCGATCACCTTCCGGCACCTGGGTATCGGGCCCACCACGGACGAGCTATCGGGAGCCAAGGCACTGGCTTTGGGCAGTTCTGTCTACGTAGCGTCACGAGCGCCTTCTCCCTCTGATCTGCCAGTGGGCGTGCAAACAGGCACGGGCGAGCTGGCGCAGGTGGAATTCGGTTGGGCGAGGCAGGAACCGCGCTTCTTGAGCGGTGACGGAGCGGTATACTGGGACAATCCGGCGGTGTATGATCCCTTGTCGGATAGCACTCTGGTCCTCACCACTCGGCTCGAGTCACGTGCGCCGGGTACTGCCGACGCCACAGCTGCCGCCGCAGAAGCCCGCCTACTCAGTGTTGAGACCGACTCTCCGGTTTCCTTCTCCGGGGTACCTAGGCTTCCGGACCTGGCCGTGGTCGCCATGGACGTCAGTCCCAGGTACCCATTGCCCGGTCAGACAGCGGTAGCCACAGCAGTGATTCGAAACCAGGGCGTCGCCTGGAATGAGGTGCGCGGCGTGGGTCTGGACATCACGGCAACGTGGGATGAGGGGCCAGGACTTGGACAGCTCGCTGGCAAGGCGATGCTGCACTCGCTGAAAGCTGGCGAAACCATCACTGTCACCATGGCACTCACGCAACCAGTCGGCGGATATGACTGGCCGCGGACGCTGATTGTGACCGCCAACCCACGGCAGGCAATCCCCGAAGACAGTAGTGGCAACAATGTATTCACCACTACCGTCGGCGGGATCACTCCGCCGACCGACCTGGGCGCTTCTGCACGCCCGGGGCAACCAGTAGCCTTGCTGCATTGGACACCTTCGGCCGATGAGAGGGTCGCGGGCTACCGTGTCTACCGCTCTGTTGACGGCGGGGCCAGCAAGCCGGCAGGCAGCAGTTTTGTGGCCGGGTGGCTTGACCTCGACGCAAGAGGCGGGCACCGCTACCGTTACACAGTGGCCAGTTTCACCCAGGACGGGCTGGAATCAGAGCCCGGCGCCCCGGTAGAGCTCAGGGTGAGCCAGGCAGTTGGAACCCTGTGTATCCCACTGGTCGTGCGCGCCAGGTAACGCGCACGCGCCTCTCAGTGTCTGGCGACGACGCCGGCAGGCAGCCTGGCGCCAAGGGCGCAATGGCACAGCCGCAGAGACTCCGCATCTCCGGGCGGCGTTTTTCGTCATCGGTAGCAGAGACAAGAGCAAACGAGGAAGGCGCGGCGGTCGCCCACCGCGTTCGACTGCACTTGCTGCTGAGCAGAGGAGAGACAAGATGACGACGTCCCGACTCGGACTACCCGGCCGCGTACTACTCGCCCTGGTCTGCGTGCTCTCGCTGCTTTCGATTGCCGCAGCTCCGAGCACCATCATCTGGCCCAAACAACTCGCCGGCAGCCACGGCGGAGCGTTCCACTTCTATCCTTACCACCATAGCGGCGGCGGCCGCGTTGTGACGATCCAGTTGTACTTTACGCCCGCCGACCCAGTGGCCGTGACTGGCCTGGGCTTTAACCTCTATGGGCCCAATGGCTACCACATCGGCGCGTCCAAGCTCATCAGCACCAAAGGCGGCCTCGGGGTCGCCCAGCTTGCGTACGCGGAATCCAAACCAACTGAGTGGCAGATTCAGGTCTACAACTATCTGCCGGGCACCGAAATGTCCTACACCATCGTGGTCAATGGCGAGCAGCTTGGCACCCGCGTCGTAGAGGTAGAAAAGGAAAAACCAGCCCCACCCGTAGCTTCGCCCAAGCCTGCCACACCGTCGTCTCCCGTCCTGGCGTCAGGACTGCTCACCGGCAAGAGCGGCGGCGCGTTTGTCAAGCGCGAGGTGTGGGTCGCCGAAGGATCAGGCAGCCTGCTCGTAACGCTCAACTGGTCGCCCGATGATGCCTCGATCTCGCGCGGAGTCGGGCTGGTTGCCTACGGGCCTGCTGGCGAGACCATCGAGGGAGTCCACGCCGACTGGACGGGAGAATCGAGCGTTTCCTTGCCAAGAGCCAAGCCCGGACGCTATCTGGTGCAAGTCTACAACTATATGGACAGACTCGTGGTCGGCTGGGTGCTCAAGACCACCGTGGTCAAGTAGGCGCTGCCCGGCGCTCGTCGCAATCCAGCGCGCGGGCACCGCGCCTGTCTGGTCTCACCCCGTGCGCGCCCCGGATCTGCCGTCTGGACCAGTCATCCCCTACGTGCTGCCTGGCGGGCAGCTACCAGGCTACGCCGTGCTGCCGGATGCCACGTAAGAGCCGATACCTCGGATTGAGCACGTACTGCGGATACCCCGGCAGTTCCTTCTTCCGCAGCCATTCTTTATGCCCGGACCGTCGCGAACCCACGGGTCGACTCCTCGCTCGACGCATCTGTCCGCGTGCCCTCCACCAGCTCAGACCCCCCAATCCTCCCTCTAGTAACGCTCCATTGTGAACTGGGCCTGGCAGCGCCGGGGAGGCCCGGCAATGGTTGCGTCTTCTAGCCCCTGGCATCGTCTGGCGGCAGAATCGCCCGCCAGCTCCAGAAGGAACCTACTATGATCAGCCCGCAGCCGATCCACACCGACGGGGTCAGCGTCACGCGCAAGAACAGGCTGCTGACCAGTGTCGAGAAAAAGGGCGTCAGATACGAGGCCGCCACAACCAGGTTCAGGTTGCCGTTGCGCATAGACACGTCCCACAGCGAGTACGCAGCAGCGGTGGAAGCACCCATGAGCATGACGTTCAACGTGGGCAGCCGCCAAGCGACCGCGCCGCCCGAGCGCAGGCCGAACAGCAGAACAAAGACCGCTGCCGTTGCCAGGTTAAAAACCAAGGTCGCCCTGGCGGAATCGCCCGAGCCCCAGGCTCGTGACAGGTTGGAGTAGAAACCCCACGATACTGCGGCCGCAAGTCCCAGGAGGTAGACGGACGGGTTGTCGGCCAGATTGGCCCGCAGGGAGGCCCACGACAGGCCCTTGCCGCCGGTCAGCACCAGAGTGACCCCGAACACGGCCAGTGCCGTGCCAGGCACGATGGCCCAGGTGCTGCGGTTGCCCAGCAGCCACAGCGAGAGCAGCACGGTGCACGCTGGCCACAGATAGTTGACCAGTCCCACCTCTACCGTCTGCGAGCGGTCGCGCGCCCCCCCGAGAGCCAGAAAGACCGTCACGAGGTTGATGACGAACAGGCTCCCACATCCGACAACGTAGCGCCAGGAAAGGCCTTTGGAGCGTGCGGCTCGACGCGAGTTCAGCAGCACGACCGGAACAAGCAGCGCACTGGCCACGATATGCACCATGGCCCCGGCCAGTTCCGGACCCAGTTGCTCCGTGACGCTTCTTCCCAGAGTCACGGTAGTACTCCACAGCAGGATGGCCGCCAGGCCAGCCAACGTGGCCAGCAAAGAGTGTTGTCGTGGCGCCTGAACAGCAGCCGCTTCTTTCGGCATCGGCTACTGCCCGGCGGCCGAGGCGATGCGGGCGAACTCTTCCCTGAGTTGGGAGTAGGCAGCATCGACCTCGTCGCCCTTTCGCGCCAGGTTCTTCAGATGCGTGGCGTAAAAGACCAACCACTCCTCATCGAGAGCCCGAAAAGCGTGGCCCAGCCGCAGCAGCTCGTTGCGCACCTGCCCCGCCTCTTCCGACAGTTTGCGCGCATGGACTCCCGCCTTGATCAGCTCGACCTTGTGCGCCAGGGTCAGCGGCGACACGACCTGCACACCCTGCTTGACCCACTGCCGGAGCAGGCTGTAGCCCTCGGTAACCACGAACCAGTACACCGCCTCGGAAGGCACGTAGAGAAAGGCAAAATCGGCCGAGCCACGTTCGGGCCGCACATAGTCCTCGGCTACCTTGCGCAGGTGCCCCTCTACGTCGCGCAGGAACTGGCGCGTCACCCGCTGACGCTCGGCAGGCAAGGAGCAGTCCAGCAGCCGCCGGTAGTTCTCCAACGGGAACTTGCTGTCGATGCAGATCATGCCCGCCGTAGAACGGATGTTGGCATCCGGCACCAGACCCTCCAGCACGCGCTCGCGGATGCCGAACATGTCGGGCGGCAGTGCATCGGCCAGCACTGCCTCCAGGCCGATCTCACCCAGGAAGCCGCGCTCCGTGGGTGCACGGATCAACTGCTCCAGTGACCGATAGTCGCGCTGGATCTGCTCGGCCGAGCCGGCAATGCGACCTACCTGCTCACCCAGGCCAAGCTTGAGCCAGGCGCCGGAGACAGCGGACTCAACCTCCCCCTGGGGCAGGCGGCGGGTTCGCAGCAGAATCAGCAGCAATGCCAGCGCCACAACCAGCAAGGCGACGATAGCAATCAGCAAGAGCTCGGTGAGCGGCATCTCATCCTCCCCGGTCCATCGCAAGGCGGAGCGTCATCGCTGATGATAACGCAGGGAGACCCACTCGGCAAGCGCACCATTGACGAGTCGCAGGCGGACAAGTAGACTACAATCATGGTCAGTCGACTTGAACGACTCTGGCGCATACCAGACCGGCCGCCGTCAGAACCGGACTGCTTTGTGATTCCCTCCTACGCTCTTGTCTCTCGCACCCAGCCAACAGCGCCGACCAGAGCGCAGATCGACCTGGCCATTGCCTGGTGGAGGCGGTTCCCATCTTCGGTCATCATTATGTCCACCGGAGACAACCAGCACCTGGGTCTACCGAACTCTCGAGTAATGGTCGAGTACGCACGCGCGAACGGCGTTCCAGACGAGAACCTGATCGAGGAGGATCGCTCACTCACGACCTACCAGAATCTGCTCTATTCGCGCCGGATCGTCGATCAGCGTCGCCTGCAGCAGCCGACGCTGGTCACGCTCGACCTGTACACTCGCCGGGCTGTGGCCACAGCGCATCGGATGGGCTGGAACGACGTCTGCTGGCTCTCGGTCTATTCACCGGGCCAGCCTGCTTGCGGCTACAAGTGGCTGCAGACTCATTCACGAGGCACGATTCTGTGCTACGAGGTCTTGGCCATGGCACTTGGCAAAGTACTGGCGTGGAACTGATTGCATCCAAGATGCAGCGGCCTGCCGCCTGACCTTCCACAATGAGGTAGCCATCCTGCAGTCAGAGCGGCGACTTAAGCGAATCGACCAACCGACACTTCTTGGCAGCGGCAGGGACCTGCTGTGGACCACCTCACTGGGCCGCACGTTTCCCGGTTCTTGCTTCAGGCTGCCGCCGGCTTCTGCTATTGCGGAGCCCTGTCATCAGGAAGCAGGTCAAGAGTAAGGGCACGCTTGTCCGTGATTGCCGTGGTAAGGGATGGCCGGCCCTGTCGGGCTCACGCCGCGGTAACGAGATTCAGAGGTGTGGTGTTGGCAGACAGAGCGACAAACCCCGGGGCTCACAAGCTCGGAATGGCGTCCTGCTCGCGAGTCTCAATGTCGTGATAGGCTAGGGTTACATCCTGTACCGCAGATGCGGGTCCTCGAGTGCCGAGGCAGGATGTACGAGTGCGGGCCTCCTTGCCTGCTCTGTCGAAAGGCCACCGCCCCTAGTCGCGCACGCCTTCCATCACATAGCGAGTGAGTTCGTCGACGCTGAGGCCCTGGATGCCCAGCTTGTCGACGGTCCTGCCCTTGCGCCAGTAGTCCGTGTTGTGCACGATGCAGGCCAGGCGCATAATGGCGTCCATTCCCCTCACCGACACGCCGTACTGCTGGCCCAGTGAGGCCATCGGTACCAGACTCATCGGCACGTCCTCAAAGATGTAGCGATGGTTCAGCGTCTTGGGGGCCTTGATGCCATAGTAGCCCTCCTGATTGTGGATGGCTTCGTTGAGGTCCGCCCCAGTGGCATCGTAGGCCCGCTTGAGCCACTCCAGGCCAGTCTGCGCTCGTATACCCAGCGAGGCTGCCACCGTCACCCTCTCCCGATCCAGCACCTCCAGCACTCGAGCTACGGAGGTCGTTACTCCGTCGATATAGAACTCGAACTCGCCACCGGTGGACTCGATGCGCCCCATATTGAGCAGGATCAGCGCCGGATGGAAGATCGCCCCCATATTGTTCAGCCCGGTGTGCAGCACACTGATTCCATCAATGAACTGCGGGTAGGCCGGAGCCAGTGCCGCCAGCACGCGAGAGGTTTGTGGGGCAGGCAGGGCGGCGACCGGTACCGTGTCTTTGATGCGAAAGATGCGCGCTTGCGCCGGGCCGTCCGAGCGGCTGGCATAGATGAACGTTTCCGCCTCGGCGACCACAACATCCGCCTTGCAGCCATTGTCGCTCAGCACCTTGCGGAACTCGATGGCTCCACAAGTTCGGCCGGGATGCAGCACCACGATCTGCCCGTCCCGGAGCACCGGTGCGCATAGCCGGGCTATGTCGGCATGGCCCGAGGAAGGCAGCACCACCATGATGACTGGCGCCCCATCCACTGCCTCACCCATGTCCGACGTCACGTGGTGGATGCGCCCAAACCCGCTCGGGCCGCCTTCATAGCTTTCGAGCTCTATGCCTCCCCGTTGCTTGATGACTCTGACGTTGTCTAGGGTACGGTTAAAGAGCGTCACCTGAAAGCCCATCAGCGCCAGGTGCGCCGCCATAGCCTTGCCGCCGTGCCCCGCGCCAATCACTGCATAGGAGGTCTTTTTCCGTCTCATCTCTTCCCTTCTTTCTCTGTAGGCTTGCCTCTTGGAGCACTGGTTACCCTCACATGGGCCAGCACGCTGGCGATCCGCTGCTCTTCTGCGAGCACCTTGCCGGTGGTGGGCTCGACAGCAACACACGCTCCGCGCTTGTCTGTCCGCACCCTGATCTCCCCCCGGCCGTAACGATTGTTCTGCAGGTGAGGGGCATCCAGCAAACCGCTGGTCACCGCTCGGGCCAGGGTGGGCGCGTCAAGCCAGGGCTCGCTGACACCAGGCTTGCTGAGCCGACGGATGGCCTCCAGCGTCAGGCCGGCCTCGCTCACCAATTCCTCTTTTCGTTCCTGAATCTGAGGATCGGCGTTCATGTCCGGCTGCCCACGCAAGGCGTTGTCCACCGCACGGCGTGCCAGCCGGCAAGCCTCGATCACGTCATCGGCCATGGCCGCGTGCTCCGCCTCGGTATGGCTGACCACATGCAGGATGTGAGGCCTGAGGGCCATCTGCAGGTAGACGCTTGACGCTAGGTGGGCTCTCGCCGCGTCTATCTGCAGCGGGTAGCTCAGCAGACCAGTGCGCGTTTGACGCCAGATACGGAAGTCGGCGGCGGCCAGGGGCTGGATGAGCTCCAGAACGGCCAGCATCTTGGCCAGATCCATGGCATCGGACAGGCTGGGAGGGCTATTGAACATGAAGGGCGCGATATAGTCGTGCACTCCGCAGGCGCGAGCATTGTAGGCCGCCAGGTATGAGGCCACGACAAAGATGACATCCGGGGCCTCGCGCAACCCCCAGTGGTGAGCCTCGTTGAGCTCCACGGGTATGTTACGCTCAGCGTACCAGGAGATAACCTCCTGGTGTTGTCGGATCGAGCCTTCCAGGTCCCACGGGCCACGACCGTCCATCTGGTTGAACCAGAACAACGGGATCGCCGCCCAGGCGTTGTGTATCGTGTCGACGTACAGCTCGGCCAGCCGCACAAAATCGTCCGTGCCAGAGTAGGTCCTCATCAGCGGATAGTTGCCACAGCGACTGGCAGCGTAGAGAGCGCGGTAGTCATCAGCGCTGCGCACCGGCACTCCGCCCGCCCCGCGACGGCGGGGGTCCTGCCGCTCAGGATGGAAAAAGTTCTCCTGCGCGTCCTGGTCGATCCCCAGCGAGATCACATCCAGAACCCTCGCTTCGGCGATTCGCGCGACCCCTTCGAGCGTGGCTTCCATAGTGGGCAGGCCAAAGTGGTGCCGCACAACGGGGTAGGGTGATTTCCAGGAGATGCGTTCGACGGTTGTCTGAGGAAAATCCGTACTCGCCCGTTGCGCCAGAGGCTTGCCCTTGAGGTACGCCAGTACCTCCTCAGCAGACTGATGGCCGTCAAAGACCTGCTCAAAGAACCCAAAAGCTCGCGCGCGCTCCGCGACAGGCGGGGTCCCGCCAAAGCAAAAGCGGACGCCACTCGACCTCAGCTCGTCGGCTTCTTCGGCGAATTCGCCCAACAGCGCCTCGCCGGTCTCGGGAGTCAGACGGTAGGAGACGCCAACCAACTCGGCATGCTCGCGTCGGGCGGCGGCCAGCAGGTCGGAGATGGATACCGCCGGGCCCAGGAACACAGTCCTCCAACCTGCCGCTTCTGCCAGGCGCAAGAAGTTGGTCACCCCGGCTACGTGGACACACTCACCCAGGGCGGCAGCTACGACCGTTCTCATATGGTTCCCTCCTTCCACACGGGCAACCAGGTCGTCAACGTCGCTCTTCTGCCAGAGGAAGAGTCACGAGGGCGGAAGCAGAGCAAGTTGCTATTCTAGTCCCGAGAATGGAGAAGGCAAAACCCAGAGCGGTGATACCACTGAGCCTCGACCCGCCCTGGAGGCCTCAACGCCTGGACGCAACCTGCTGCGTCGCCGCCACCGTTGAAGGGTACGGCCGCAACCGGCTCATTCTGCCGGGCAGGATGCGGCCAAAGCGTCCTGAGCCAGCGCGATGGCACCGCACACGCCTGCGTCGTCTCCCAGGCGCGGCGGTACGATGTAGGAATCGATGCCGGAATCAAGTGCCGGAGACACCACGTACCCCCCGAGAGCCGCTTTCAGTCTGTCGCGGACCAGCTCAAAGAACCCCTCGGAACCGAGGCCGCCCGCCTTACGAACACTGCCACCGATTATGACCCTTTGGGGTGACAACGTCAACACAAGGTTGGCCAGCGCCAAAGCCGAATAGTGAGCCTCCAGCGACCACGCTTCGTGGTCTTTAGGCAGAGACGAGGCCGGTTGCCCATACCGTGCTTCCAGAGCTGAACCAGAGCAGAGGCCCTCCCAGCAATCGCCATGAAAGGGACATATCCCCTTGAACGTGTCCCCCGGCAGCCTCGGCAGCAGCATGTGCCCCATCTCAGGATGGACCAGGCCATGGACAAGCCTGCCGCCGACAATGGCTCCTCCGCCTATGCCAGTCCCGATGGTCAGGTAGACCAGGTCGCTGAGGCCCATGCCCTGCCCCCACCGCCACTCGCCCATTGCAGCGGCATTCACGTCGGTGTCAAGGGCCACCGGGATATCCGCAAAGGCGCGGCGCACAGTCCCAACCACATCGAACATCGACCAGCCGGGCTTGGGGGTGGAGGTGATGTGGCCGTACGTTGGCGAACGGGGGTTCAGGTCGAGCGGCCCGAAGCAGCCGACCCCAATCGCGGCGACCCGCCGCCGACCGACGCGCTGTGCCTGCAGCCAGCCTGTGGCCAGGGAGAGCACCTGCTGCGGGTCATCCCCCGCTGAGAACTCGGTGCGAACCAGGTCATCTGGCCCCGATCCAACGGCACAGACGAACTTGGTGCCCCCTGCCTCGATTGCGCCAACAGGCAACGGCGCCGCGGTGATCATTATCGACCTCGGGAAGAGAAGTAGGCGGCCACTCGTTCGGCATCCTGCTCGTGGCCTTCGGGAACGGCCAGGCGCAGCACCTCCGGCTCGCTGTGTGGGCCGCCCACCCCCGAGAGGTGAGTGAGCACGAATACCAACTCGGGCGGCTGATTTGTGACCTCAAAAGTGACCTGTTCCAGCGTCGAGCCCGGGTCGGCCCAGGAGTGGAGCGCCCCCCTGACATAGACCCCGCTCCTGGCAATGAGCACATCATTGGCGTCGCGTAGTGCTTGCCGGTACTCTGCTCGGGGAGCGAGCCAGGCTACCAGACCGATCACCGGTATGAGCAGGAAATAGGCCAGAACAAAAGGCCAGGCAAGGTCCTCATCCTGCAGCATCGGCAGCACCAGCACGACAAAGCCAATGACGACCATCAGCACCGCGACGATGGCAAAGAGCCGCTTGTTGCCGCTCCAGCGTTCCTCGAATGCCTCCCTGGCCAAACGATGGCCCTCCTCGGGGTCATAGCTCCAGCTAGCGATCACGTCGTCGCCAGAGAGGATGCGCTCGACTCTCTTGAAGCGTGCCCAGAAGATCCAGCCTACGATCACTCCGCACACAATGAAGAAGAAGCCGAGAAAGGAGAAAGCATAGCCGCCATCCATCCCACTCAAGCCAATGAGGGAGGGCAGCAGCATGAGAGCGATACCCAGACCCAACAGCACTACTCCGACGATCAGACCGGTCCGTTCCGGATTGCGGTGCTTGTCCATATCTACGGCGCCTCCGTTTCCTTGCCTTCGGCCGCAACGTACAGACTCTGCTCTCGATTTCTGCTAGTCTAGCCGGCAAGGTCGGCGGTGTCAACAAGGACCTGGCCCTCTTCAGCCCCTCACGGATGCGTGTGACCGGCGATTTGACTAATTTGCACATCTGTGGTAACGTCGCGCGCTGAAGGACGAAGTGAGTTCTGGCCGTGATGAGAAAGACTGCCCTGAACTGCGGAAACCGGGCAGTCGTTTTTTATTCCTGCGCTCACTGCTTCGCCCCAAGTCAAAACACGTTGTAAGGAGTAGTAGCACAAATGTCCGAGAAGGTGACGGGAACCGTCAAGTGGTTCAACAACAGCAAGGGTTATGGCTTTATCTCGCGTGACGGTGCCGAGGACGTTTTCGTCCATCACACTGCCATCGAGGCCGAGGGCTTCCGCACGCTCAAGGAAGGCCAGCAGGTCGAGTTCGAAGTGGCTCAGGGACCGAAGGGTCTCCAGGCCGCCCATGTCCGCCCGCTCTAGCCAAGAGCCATTATCCGAGGAGGAATGCAGTGAGCAAGCGCATCTATGTTGGTAATCTGAGTTACAGCACCACCGAAGCCAAGCTGAACGAACTGTTCAGCGCCATTGGCCCGGTCACTTCAGTCAGTCTGATCGCCGACAACGCCACCGGTCGCAGCAAGGGCTTTGCCTTTGTTGAAATGTCGGATGACGCCAAGGCACTGGAAGCCATCAACCAGCTCAATGAGAAGGAAGTTGATGGTCGCACGATCAAGGTTGCCGAAGCTCGACCCAAGACCGAAGGTGGCGGCGGCGGTGGCGGTGGCTACCGGCCGCGCCGCGAGGGCGGCGGTGGTTTTGGCGGCGACCGTGGCGACCGCGGTGATCGCGGCGAGCGCGGTGGCGGACGGGACTTTAGCGGCGGACGTCGTCCCCGCTGGTAGTTCCAGCCTGACCTAGCAGATATGTAACAGCCGCACGGCTTTCCGCAGAGCCGTGCGGCTGTTCGTTTGTTACCGGGCTTGCTCGGTCCGGATACCTATTGCTGCCCCGCAAACTCCTGCGCCGGAGCGTAGGCGACGCCGATCATAGACGGTCCGGTGTGTGCACCCAGGACGAAGGACATGGTCCCGGCGGGCAGCCAGGTGCACTCAAAGCGCGACGCAATCTCGTCGTGCAACAGCTCCGCGCCCTCCGGGTTGAAAGCGTGGACGACCTGAACCCGCAGTTGGCTTCCCGGAGCATGGCTCTGGGCCATATAGTCGACGACGGCTCTGACGGCTCCCTTGAATGAGCGGGCCTGGCCATGTTGCACGTAGGTGCCCCGCTCCTTCTCCACCCCGATCACCGGCTTGATGTTCAGCACCTGGGCCAGCAACCCCTTGAGATGGCTGATGCGTCCGCCGTGGATGAGGTACTTGAGCTCGTTCAGTGTAAAGAGGGTGTTGGTCGATTCCCTGATGCGCTCCATGCGCTGCAGGATCTGCTCAAGGGGCCAGCCATTCTTCGCCCCGAGCAGAGCAGCCTCGACCTGCCAGCCCGCCGGTGTCGAAAGCGTCTTGGTGTCGACCACGGTCACATGGGCCTCCGACACCTCGGCTGCGGCTACCGTGGCCGAGTTGACCGTGCCGCTCAGTCCGCCCGACATGTGAATAGAGAGGATCTCCGGGTCGGTCGCTGCCAGATGTCGATACAGCTCGGTGAACTCCCCTGCTGAGGGCTGCGACGTGACCGGCAGACGGCCTGTCGAGGCGAGACGCTGGTAGAACTCTTGCGGCGATAGGTCAATGCCGTCACGATAGTTATGACCGTCCAGAGTGACGGACAGAGGGACAATATGCGCCAGGGACGCCAGCTCAGGTGCAACGACGAGCTCGATGTTGGTTGCGCTGTCGGTGACGATTTGCATAGTGTACTCCCCGGGATCAAGTTGCCTGCGCCGCCAAGGGCCGCAGGATAATGCAAGCCGCCGGGCATTGCGCCTAGCGACTCGGGTCACCATTATAGCACCATCGCTCAGACCTACAAATTGCGTCGCGGGTCGGTTTTCGGCTTCTAGTGTGCGACAGGTCGTACGCACAGCACGCGCCGTCAGAACGTCGTTTGCTCGCCCGGATTGCAGCGCTCTGGCTTCCACTCATCCGTGACCCGGGCCGCGTTTTGAGAGTGTGGAATAACTGCCCAGGGAGCGCGAACGACAGGTTCGTAGTTGCCGTAGGTCTCTGAGCTACTGCGAAGAGGCGCTTTAGCGCTCCCCTTCCGGACGGTCTCACCGCGTCAGTGGGTGGGGACAGGCTGACCCCGACCAGCACGTCGGGGCGCCAGTAGGCAGAGCCTGTACTACGAACCTATCGAGGTCTGTAGTTGCCCGGAGTCTTGGCACTACCAAGCACAGGCGCCAGAG
This sequence comes from Chloroflexi bacterium ADurb.Bin180, assembly GCA_002070215.1. Lineage (NCBI taxonomy): Bacteria > Bacillati > Chloroflexota > Chloroflexi bacterium ADurb.Bin180. The sequence continues at coordinate 17,928 of MWCV01000045.1, forward strand.
TGCTCCCATCTCTCGCCCGCTTTTTCCACACTCTGGCGTTTTGCCTGTGGCAAGACACGGTCTATGATGCCAGCCAGGCATTGAGCGCGTTTCTCTGCGAGTGTTGGCCGGAAGGGGGAAATGCTATGAAACGTCCAGTGTCGGCTGTCCTTTGTCTGGCTGCGATGCTGCTCATCCACTCCGTGCTCGTCTCCGCCGACGGCGTGAGTCCCCATTGGCTGCAAGTCAATTCAAGCGGTTTTGGCGACGGTGGCAGCTCATCCGTGACCTCGCTGGCTGTCCACAGCGGCTCGCTCTACGCTGCTGCGGGCAACTATACCACCGGAGCGCAGTTGTGGCACTGCGGCCCGGGCCTAGCCTGGACACCCGCCGTGCAGAACGGCTTCGGCACGGCTCACAACGGCGTGATTGATCACCTGCAGGCATTTGGTGGCTCGCTCTACGCCTCCACTGAGAACGAAACCGACGGAGGCGAGGTCTGGCGCTCACCAGACGGGGTGGTGTGGACGCGGGTGGCCTCCGGGGGCTTTGGCGACCGAAGCAATGCTGAGGTGATCCGCATGAAGACCTTCGGCGGCAAGCTCTATGCCGCAACCTGGAGCTACAGCAGCGACCACGGCACCGAGATCTGGCGCAGCGACACAGGCAACGCCGGGAGCTGGACGCGCGTGGTCCAGAACGGCCTTGGCGACGCGTACAACTCGAGCGTCACCACGTTCGAGACCTTTAAAGGAATGCTGTACGCCGGAACAGAGAATGGGATATGGACTGGGTCCACGCAGCTCACCCGTGGCGCCGAGGTCTGGCGCAGCTCAACCGGCAACGCAGGAACCTGGTCACGGGTAGCGGCGGGCGGTTTCGGAGCCCTGGAGAATACCGGGGTAGTCTCTCTGGCCGCGTTTGGCGACTACCTCTACGCCAGCACTGGCCGCTCAGCCGGCGGGCTCGAAGTGTGGCGCTGCTCGACCTGCGCGGGGCTTGACTGGACGCGGGTCGTCACCAACGGCTTGGGCAAGCCTGCCAGTCGCGGCATGAGCAACCTCGAAGTCTATTCCGGCCAGTTGTACCTCGTGCTGGGCAATGCCGAGTCAGGCATGGAGGTCTGGCGTACCTCTAACGGAACCGCCTGGCAGCAGGTCGGCTTTGGCGGCTTTGGGGACAGCCGCAACCGCGCCTCCTACTGGGATGCCGCGGTTACCGAGTTCGATAGGCGTCTCTTTGTGGGTACGTGGAATCTGGGCACTGGCGGCCAGGTGTGGATGTACCTCCCGCACCAGTTGGTCTTGCCGGTGGTGCGTAAGGGCGGCTAGCCTCCGTCCGGTCAGAGTCATAGTGCGCTCCACGATCCGCTGCCCGTGATGCCACGGAGCTGACCAGAAGCCCCTCTGAGGAGTCTGGTGGGGTGTCTCCAGCCGCCATCCTTCGTCGGCGCCCGGCCTGGGCGAGCCAGAATCGGACTACCGTTCGCAGTGTATGCGCAGGTCCGTCCAGCCGGTCAGCGAAGGGTGATGGGCCACCATGTTCGTCGGGCCCCAGGTCACCCCGTCGCAGCCCTTGCTCGCACCCCAATCCGTCTGTCGCGGAGCTCCGAATCGGTTGTTATCAAGGATGAGCTGCCCATCGAGGTCCATCCCCTCGATGAGATAGTTGATGTGCGCCCCGGCCACATAGTTGTCTTTCAGGGTGATTGATCTGCCGGCCGCCACATGCCCCCATTCCTGGCAATTCAGACCCTGGGTGCAGAGTGAACCGGCAGGTCGGGTAGGTTCCTGCACGCAGGGCCCACTGTTCCCCACAGCGCAGGGCAGAGGCCGACCCACACACCCTCCTCCCCACATATGCGTGCCGAGGTTGATGCCAGCGTGTATGCCGCCGCAGATGGTGTTGCCCTCACTGGTCACCGTGTTGCTGAGCACCTTTACGCCGGAGACATCGCCAAACCACCAGGGGTGAACGGCGATGCCGGCAAAGGCACCGCGATTACCCGTGCGCACGCTGACCGTGTTGTTCTGGATGACCGTGTCCCGGCCGCCGAAAAAGACAATCCCTACATCGCTCGGATCGAGGATCAGATTGCCAGTCACGACGTGAGCTGGGCCGGTAAAGGTGATCCCGTCTGACCAGCCGCCCGTCGGTTCGTCCGGGTCAGTGAGCAGGCAGCCCACGAGGTGGACATGGTCTCCGGCCGTATCGATCGTGTTGCTGATCAACGTGGAGGCCGCGCCCGAAAAGGACAGAGCCGTCCCGCACTCGGTGTTGCTGATACGCAGCCCCTCTACCTTCAGGCCCGTGCTCCACCTCCAGGGCTGCGTGACAAAAGCCTGCGCCGGGTCATCGCCGGCGAACGCACCGTCCATGCCCAGCGACCCCGGGCTGCACCACGAGTCACCAGGCTCGCTGCATTCCGGCAACCAGGAGCCCCAGTTGTCGTTTATTCCGTCTTCCACGCCATCCATGCCAAAGCAGCGGCGCAGGCTGCGTCCGCCGTCGAGGTTGAGATAACTGACAGTGATATTGTCCACCGCACCCACATCCACTCCCGATGAACGCGCATAAAGTCGTATCACAAACCCTTTCAGGCTAGAGTCGGCGCGCAACAGAGCGGGATTGGAGCGTGAGGTCGAAGTGTAGGTGACGCCGGATCTGGCTGCGCCGCGGATGAGGAACAGCGTCTGGTTGATGCGGTAGCCCTGATATCCAGGCGAGGCGACTCCTGACGTAAAAGTGACCGTATCCCCATCACAGGCGCGGTCGAGGCAGGCCTGGATTGCTGCCGAGTCCGGAACATCGTCCCACGGATTGGCTCCGTACGAGTCCACGTTCAGGGTGAGTGCCCCGCCGGGTTGGAGAATCAGTATGACCGCACGAAAACTGTCAGCTCCGTCTCCGTTATCGGACAAGCGCAGGTCGGCATCCTGCATTCGATTGGCCATACGAGCGTCGCACAGCAAGAAAGTGGCCGCCCGGAACTGATTGCTGTTGGTCTTGACCACACGGCCGCCGCTCTTGAAAGTACCGTCGCCATAGGGGCCGCCCGAAAGGGCGTCGTATTCGAGACTGAACGAATCACTGCCCGAGTCCCAGTACTCTACTTGCAGCAGCACGCGCGAAGTCGGCGAGGCTGAGAACAGGGCTGCATCATCCACCCGCAGCTTCAGGTAATAGTCCCCGGCGCTGTTGCCGTCGGGGGAGGGTAGCGCCGCACCATTGCCCGTACGCCTTACCCAGGTAGCCGGGTTGCCAACCTGAACTGCTTCCGTGTCCCAGTCGCCACCGACATCGAGGTGCAGGCCCGATTCCGCCAGCGGCTGGCCGAAAGTGATGCTGAGCGGGCCGCGAAAGCTCTTCACCAGAATGGGCAGAAGCAGCCGGGAAGCTACGGCGGCCCTCACCGAACCCACCATAGCAGCAGTGGCGATCGTCAGCAGCGCCACCAGCCAACGCCATCTGTGAGCGGACATCGTTCACCTCCCCTGCGAGGTCGGTCCAGAAGACCCGGCCTGGCTGGCTTCCTTCAGCCGCGTACATAGCGCAAGACCGCCGAACATCAGAGCGACCAGCACCCCCAGCGGAACGGTCATGGAGCCATCCTGCGGCGACTTGAGCGCATCCATGCCCAGGATGAAGAGAATGCCCGAAATCTGCCCGGCCCACAAGAGGAGGCCGTTTGAGGTACCCTCCGGAGCCGGAAAAGTGAGCTCGGCTCCGTATTGAAAGCCGACCGGTCCAGAGCCAAGGAGAGAGAAACCAAACACCCCAGAAGCAAGCAGCAGGAGCCAGTAGTTCGGAGCAAAGGCGACCGCGGCGAGTCCCAGCGCCGAGCCAGCCACCGCCAGCAGCAGATAGGGAGTCCGCCGTCTGGCGCGGTCGGACAGCATCGGCAGAACCAGGGCGCCGACAATGCCGGCGAGAATCATCACCGCTCCGGCCACACCCGCTTGCGAGGCTGTAAAGCCGCGTGGCCGCAGCATAGCTTCGATCCAGGTGGTCACCGCGTTGAACGCCCCCAGGCCGATGAAAAAGACCACCATCAGCAACTGAAACGAAGGATTGCGCAGCACCTGGCGCAGCCCTTCGGTCACGAGCGAGCGAGAGTCCTGACCCGGCGGGCAAGGAGGGCTGGGAGGCCGCTCGCGCGCCAATGCCAGGAAGAGCAGCGCGGCAGCAGCAGAGATCACGCCGTAGACCCACAGCATGCGCGCCATGCCCAGGCCGAGCGCGAGCACAGGCGTCAGGGCCAGGCCCATCAGAATGCCCACGTACATGGCCAGTGACCCCAGGCCAGCGGCTGTAGCTCGCTCGCGGGCAGGGAACCACCGGGCAGCCACCGTGGTAACCGCGTTCTGGATAAACGGCTGCCCCACCGCAATCCCCACCTGCGCCGCCAGCACGCCGGCGTAGCTCGAGCCGAGCGCACCGCGCAGCAGGCCAAACGCCCCGGTCAGCACTGCACCGATGCCAACCCCGATGCGCAGCCCGTAGGTGTCAATGGCCCAGGAAGCCGGGATCGAGACCACAATGTAGACGGCCATGAAAACGAGAGAGAGGAGCCCAATCTGGAGGTCAGAAACGCCGTAGTAGCGAGCCGCATCGCCGGTGATTGACGCAAAGGTGATCCACAGAAGCTGATTGACCGCAACCACCAGCATAAAGACAAGGAGAACGACCCAGCGATACCCGTAGACCCTGAAACCGTCCTGATCCATGATTCACCCCCTCCTCATGCGCTCTCCAACGCTGCGCTCGCCTGCCAAACGTTGTGGCTGTGACTGAGATGAGCAGCTCTTCGGGAATGCCGGACATAGGACCAGAATTCTCCCAACAGGCACGGCGAACGGCCGCAGTTCATCGCCACCGAGACAACGCTGTGCTCAATGGCGTAACCTTTGCCCGCCACGCCAGCCGGGCAACGTCAAGTGGGATTCGCCGCATCTCATTCTAGGCCACAGATGGTGGCACGCCAAAACCTCCGTGACAGTGTGGAATAACTGCCCAGGGAGCGCGAACGACAGGTTCGTAGTTGCGCTTTAGCGCTCCCCTTCCGGACGGTCTCACCGCGTCAGTGGGTGGGGACAGGCTAAAG
>MWCV01000046.1 GCA_002070215.1 Chloroflexi bacterium ADurb.Bin180
CGTCCGGAAGGGGAGCGCTAAAGCGCAACTACGAACCTGTCGTTCGCGCTCCCTGGGCAGTTATTCCACACTCTCTTCGCAGCTTGATTCACCTGACAGCCGGGAGAGAACAAACAGGAGCGCTGCCGTTGTGACAGGACCTCTGTTGATCAGACTACCTGGTCTGGCACGCTGGCTCTGCGCTCAGCTCGGGCGGCTTGCGTTGCTCCTCGGGCGTGAGCAGCGCGATGGCCGCCGCGATCGGCTCAAAACCTTCCCCTGAATAGGCTTCGATCTGGCCAGAATCGCACTTGACCGCCAGCTCGGGATCGAGAGGCACACGGCCCAGCAACGGCACGCCGAGCGTCTGCGCTGTCTGCTCGGCATTGCTCGGCCCGAACACTTCGATCTTTTTGCCGCAGTCGGGGCATTGCACATAGCTCATGTTCTCGACCAGCCCGATGATGGGCACTTCCAGCATGCGCGCCATCGCTCCGGCCTTGCGCACCACCATGCCGGCCAGGTCCTGCGGTGAGGTCACCAGGACAATTCCATTGAGCGGCATGCCGTTCATCACGGTCAGGGTCGCATCGGAAGTACCGGGCGGCAGGTCGATGATCAGCGTGTCCAGCGTTTCCCAGAGCACGCTGCTCCAGAACTGCTGGATGGCGCCGGTGATCAGCGGCCCGCGCCAGATAATGGGCACGTCCTCGTCGGAGAGGAGCAGGTTGATCGACATCACCTTGATGCCGGTGGAGCTGACGGGCGGCATCAAGCCCAGCGGAGTCACTTTGGGCTGGGCGGAGAGTCCGAACAGACGCGGGATGCTCGGCCCGGTGATGTCGGCATCGAGAATGCCAACGCTTTGTCCCTGCCGCCGCAAGGCCACCGCCAGCAGCGACGACACCGACGATTTGCCCACCCCGCCTTTGCCGCTGAGCACGGCGATGATCTTTTTAACGTGGTTGAACTCTTGCGCCGGCGATGGCTCCGGCGCGGAAGCGGTGACGTGCTCCGGGGCCTGTCCCGGGGCGGCCGTCCGCGGCCGGATCAGCCGGCCTTTTTCCGCTGCGGTCATCTCGGCCAGCTTGACCTTGGTCTGCAGCGCCGGGTCGAAAGCCGCGATTGCCGCGACAATGTCGTTGGCCATATGGTTCTTGAGTGGGCAGGCCATGGTGGTCAGAGCCAGGGTAACCTCCACCTGCTCTCCAGTCACCTCGACGCTGCGCACCATGCCCAGTTCGACGATGCCGCGTCCCAGTTCGGGGTCCTTGACGTTCTTCAGTGCTTCCAGGATCTGCTCTCTTGTTGCCATAACGATGCTCTGTCGCTCCCTGCTATGATGTTACTGCCCTGGCCTACCGGCCGCCACCAGATGCGGCGACTGGCGATGCACCCACGAGGCCCGCGCCGGCCATCAAGTCCTGCATCTCGGCCGTGATCGCCTCCTGGCGCTGCTGCTGCAGCTCAAGAGCAAGCCCGTCTCGCAACGCATGCGCGTTCTGAGCGGCGCCCTCGAGCAACTGGTAACGGGCAGTGTGCTCCGCCACTGCAGAGCGTAGCATGATACCATAGAATGAGCCGCAGAGCCAAAGCGCCAGCGCTCTACGGGCCAGTGTAGCCACATCGCCCTCCAGAATCGGCGGCAGCGTCAGCGGCTCAGGCTCGCCCGAGGGCTCCAGAGGCGGCGGCAGCAGCACGGTGGCTGTAGCCGCGTATCCGGCCAGGCCGCGGCGAACGCCATGCACCACGCGCACCGCGTCCAGCGCCGAGGACTCATAGTCTGCCAGCCAGCCGCTGCTCAGTTGGAGGGCGAGCTCGTAGGGCGGAAGCCCGCGTGCCGGAAGCCTCATCGACTGAAGCGGTTGCCGGCGCAGGCGTCGCAGCGCTTTCTCCGCGCTCCTGCCCAGAGACACCAACTGAATGTCAACGCCATTGCTCTCGGCCTGTACCATGTCCCGCTCGGCCAGGACAGCGAGCAGCTCGTTCAGTCTGCCGCACAATCCGCGCTCCGTACCCAGCACCACCAGGACCCGTCGCTTGATCGGGCGCCGCTGCCAGAGCGGCTCTGTCGCCGCCGGACTGGCGCGCCTGAGCTGGTCAATTAGCTCCGCCAGCTCGTCGACCAAGCGTGCCGTCGATTCACTGCGACGCAAGGCCAGCAGGCGGCTGCTCAGCGCGATGGAGCGCAGCGCGCTCAGAATCGGCTCCACCGCCGCTACGTTGTCGAGCCTGGCCTTGAGACGTTCCTGGCTATCCACGGCCTAGCACCGGCGCATTTGCTCCAGATCCCACACGAATACCACTGCTCCGCCCACGTCGGCAATGTCGCGCGACGGCTCTGACGTTGACGGTTCCGGGCAATCGACTCGCTCCACCGAGACGGACGAATGGCAGGTCCTGCAGATAATGTCCAGGACCTCCTTCAGGTTCTGGGCGCGAGTGGCAATGAAGAGCGAATCATAGGCCTGGCGCAGCACGCCGCCTCTGCTTTCCATTGACGTCGCCGTGTGACCGGCGGTGACCAGCGCATCGATTACACCATCCGCCTCATCCTTTGAGATCACAGCCATGACCATTTTCATGCTTGCACTCCCGTGGGTGAGGCCTCGCCTGCTCGCCTCGCCTCCAGCGAGGCTGCCCCTTCGGGGCGGGGCGGTGCGGCCGTTGACGCGTCGTACTGGGTGAAGAGGGCGACCAGCCCGGAACGAATCTCATCGCTCCAATCGCCATCGCGGCTCAGGGCAAAGTGCAGCTCCGGGGCGTGCTTTTCCACATAGTGGACCAGGCCGGCACCGAAGGAGGCGACGCCTTCGATCGGCAGGTCATCCATAAAGCCCTCGGTGACAGCCAGGAGCATGATCACCTCGGCGGCTGGAGAGAGCGGGGCGTGAGCCGGCTGACCGAGCGCTGCGGTGAGGCGTTCGCCGCGGCGGATCTGCTGGCGCGTCACCTCATCCACCTCGGCGCCAAAGCGCGCAAACTGCGACACTTCCTCGTACTGTGCCAGCTCGAGGCGCAGCGTTCCGGCGAGAGCACGCATGGCCTTGCTCTGCGCGGCACCGCCCACCCGCGACACAGATAGGCCGACATTGACCGCCGGGCGGATTCCCCGGTTGAGCAGGTTCGTGTCCAACACGACCTGCCCGTCGGTAATGGCGATGACGTTTGTCGGGATGTAGGCAGCGACGTTGCCGCTGCGCGTCTCGATGATGGGCAGGGCAGTGAGCGATCCATCTCCCGCTTCTGGCCCGAGTTTGCAGGCACGCTCAAGCAGACGCGCATGCAGATAGAACACATCGCCCGGATAAGCCTCGCGGCCCGGCGGCCGCCTCAGCAGGAGACTGAGCTCGCGGTAGGCATCGGCGTGCTTGGAGAGGTCGTCATAGACGATCAGCACGTCGTGTCCCTGGTCCATCAGGAACTCGGCCATAGCGCAGCCCGCATAGGGCGCCAGGTAACGCAGGGCGGGTGGATCGTCCGGGCTCGACACGACGACGATGCTATAGGGCAGGGCTTTGTGCTGACGCAGGGTTTCGATCACTGCCAGAGTGGACGACTTTTTCTGACCGATGGCCACGTAGACACACAGCACCCCACTGTCCTTCTGGCTCAGCATCGCGTCAACGGCCAGGGTCGTCTTGCCGGTCTGACGGTCGCCAATGATCAACTCACGTTGGCCTCGGCCGATCGGCGTCAGCGCATCCAGTGTGGTTGTTCCCATGTGGAGCGTTTCACTCACCGGCACACGCTCAATGATGCCCGGAGCCTCGCGCTCGATATGGCGCTGTTCCGAGCCGCTGATTGGCCCTCGCCCGTCCAGCGACTCGCCGAGAGGGTCAACGATCCGTCCCAGCAACTCCCGGCCGACAGGAACCCGCAGGCGTCTGCCGGTTCCGGTGACCAGGGCGCCGCCGTGAATGCCCTCGTCGGAACCCAATAACATCACGTCGATATGCTCGTGGTCGACGTTAAGCACCATTCCGCGCACCTGCGTGGGAAAGACCACCAACTCCTCGGTTCTGACCCGAGGCAGGCCGGAGAGCGTGGCCACGCCATTGCCAATGCGCTGAACCGTGCCCACATCGAAAAAGCGCACGTCACGGAGCGGCGGGGAACCATCTGCGCGGGCCGTAACGCGAGAGCGCTCGCGCAGCAAGCCCAGGAGCTCGACCAATCCCGTGTCCTCGCCCGCTGCCCCATCTTTGCGGCGGGGCTCAGTTGAGGGGCTATTATGCTCAGTCACTGGTCTTCCTGAGAATTGGCCAGAGTGTGGGCCACGTCCGCGCGCAATTCCTGTAGCTGGCCGGCGATGCTGCTGTCCATCACTGTGTCACCCAGGCGCACCGAAATGCCGGCCACCAGCCCGGGCTCTACACTCAGTTCGATGTTCACCCGGTGGTCGGCGACCGCGGTGAGCAAGCGGGCCAGCTGGGCTTGCTGCTCAGCGGTCAGTTCTCTGGCTGACTCGATAGAGGCTATGGTCTCCTGCCCGCCGATGGAGCGGCGGATCGCCTCTACGCGGGACATATCAGTGCGACCCATCTCTCGAATGCGCTCAGCGAGCCGCTGCACCAGCCGGTCGTGCACTTCTGGCGGTGCGACGCGAGCGAGGGTGTTGCTGCTGATCTCAAGGATCGTGTCCACAACCTCGCCGCGCAGCCGCTCCAGACTCTGCCGGCGCAGTTGCCGGGCGCCCGTCTGGGCCTCTTTCGCCAGCTCCTCTGCCTCTGCCCGCGCCTCACTCAAGAGCTGTTGCTGCTCCTGCTGAGCCTTGCGGCGAGCCTCGGCCAGAATGCGCTCTGCTTCTTCATCCAGGGCAGCGCTCTTCCGATCAAGTTCTGCCCTGGCCTCGGCCAGCCGGTGCCGTTCCGTCACCAGATCGCGCATCAGCTTTACACGTTCCTCAGCGCGCTGGGCAGACTGGCGCAGGATCGGCTGCAGCGCCCAGCGATTGAGCACGTAGGCCAGCACCACAAAGTTCGCCATCTGAAACAGGATCGTGGCCAGGTCAAGCGACAGCATCGCCCGATCCTAGAAGAAGCGCGTCAGCAGCGGATTGGCAAAGATCAGAACCAGAGCAACCAACAGAGCGTAGATAGCGCCCGTCTCGATCAGAGCCATGGCGATGAAAAGCGTAGCCCTCAGACGGTCCGCTGCTTCCGGTTGCCGGGCAATGCCTTCGAGAGCCTTCTCGGCAGCCCGGCCTTCCATCCAGCAAGGGATCACCGAGCCCAGCACTACGCCGATACTGGCGCAGACAATCGTGGTGAGGGTCACCAGAGTCTTTGAATCCATTCAAGAACTCCTTCCATTCGGGATTGGGTCCGATGCGCCCACCGCGGCGCCTACGTAGACTGCCGCGAGTATGGTAAGAATGTAGGCTTGCAAGAGCCCGGTAAGCAGACTCAGACCGATCAAGGGCAAGGGAACGAACAAGGGAACAATGGAAAAGATCACGGCAACGATCATCTCGGCGCTCAGCACGTTGCCAAAGAGCCGCAGCGCCATGGCAAAGGTGCGGCTGAACTGACCGATGATCTCCAGAGGAAGCAGGAACACTGGGTCGGCCAGTCCGCGCAGGTACGCCCCGAGGCCGCGAGCGCGAATGCCATAGTAGTGAACCGAGCCAAAGACGACCAGGGCAAGGGCTGCAGTCGTGTTGATGCTGCGCGTCGGAGCTCGCAGGCCGGGGAATATGCCGGCAGAATTGGCCGCTCCCACGAAAATTGCCAGAGTGGCGAGCAGCGGCAGAAACGGTTCTGCCGGACGACCCATGACCAGACTGGTACTATCGCTGAGGAACTCGATCAAGCTCTCCAGCGCAGCCGGCCACCGGCGCTTGACCAGAGCCACTGCACCGATCACCAGTACGATAATGGCCCACGTCGCGAGCACCGTATCTTCGATGCCGATGCCCCCGAAAGTCCAGACGATGTGGGGAAACACGTCATCCATGTAATCAGTCTCCTAGGCCGCCGCTTTGCGTACCCACCAGGTCCTGGCTACCAGGAATCCCAGTGTAGTCGCTAGAGCCGACGCCAATCCTGAGCGCGCTCCGAGCAAGAGAAAGCCAGCCGTGCCGGCCATTCTGGGTAGGGCGCCGATAATGATGCGGGCAACACCCGGCGAAGGACCGCGGGTGACCAACCGCACTTGTCGCCACAGCAGAGCCCCGTGGGCGGCGCCCGCAGCAAGGCCAACGGCGAGCCCTGACAACACGCTCAGGGCCAGCTCTGCGGCGACCGACACGACTCGTCCTCCTCGTCTTTCTCACACTGCGCGATCCACTCGTCGCGCTGAATCTCCCTGCTCAGCGTCCGGCCAGCGTTGTACAATCCCCCCATCAATCCCAACGCAACCAGGCCCGGTGTGAGCTGGTAACCAACCCCAAGACGGCGCTCCAGCCAATTGCCAAGCAGCCCTCCGGCGGCAATAGGCAGGGCTATGTCCCACCCCAGAGATGTAGCACGCAGCGCATCAGCCCAGGCGGCGCGCCATAGCACCCTGGACCGCCGCTCCGCATCCGTGCCCGGCAACGACGGGGCCGCACCGCCCGGCGAGGATGGGTCCGCAGGCAAGGCGGGCAGACCGGCTCGCTCCTCAGACACAGAAAGCCCTCCTTTCGTCATCACATGGCACATCCGCCATCAGCTGACCTCCCGTGGTGAACACGGTCACCCGCCCCGGGGTGACGCTGACCAATCCCGCCTCCACTCCGAGTCGATGCTCTCCAGAGGCAGTGCCATAGCGGACCAGGCCTGCCGCTGTCTCCGCCACCAGCGGCGCGTGCCCGCGCAGGATGCGCAGCGGGCCCAGGGACGCCGTGGCGACCTCGACCCAATCCACTTCGCGGACGTCAAGAAGGACCTGGGCCGGTGTTTGTACTATCAGCCGCCAGGACGGAAAACCCACTGCCTACGCCCCTCTCGCCTGGAGACGCTCGCCAACGTCCACTACCCGCCTGGCCTTGCCCTCCGCCTCGTCCACTGTGCCGATCATGTAAAAGGCCTGCTCTGGCAGCTCGTCATAGTCGCCGTCCATAATCGCCCTGGCGCCGTATAGCGTTTGCGCCAGCGGCACGAACCGACCCGGAAGACCGGTGAAGGGTTCGGCCACAAAGAACGGCTGAGTCAGGAAGCGCTGTAGTCTGCGGGCGCGCCTGACCAGCAGCTGATCCTCTTCGCCCAGCTCATCCACCCCCAGGATAGCGATGATGTCCTGCAATTCTTCGTAGCGAGCCAGGAGCGATCTGGCCCGTTGCGCCACCTGGTAGTGCTCCTCGCCGATCAGCAGCGGAGTGAGCAGCTTGCTGTTGGACTGAAGGGCATCGACCGCCGGATAAAAGCCCTGGCTTACCCTGCGCCGCGACAGCACCGTGGTGGCGTCGAGGTGTGAAAAGGCGGTCACCACGGCTGGATCGGTGAGGTCGTCAGCCGGCACGTAGATGGCCTGGATCGAGGTAATGCTGCCCCTGCTGGTGGTGGTGATGCGTTCCTGAAGCTGGCCCATCTCGGTGACCAGAGTCGGCTGGTACCCTACCGAGCTGGGCAGACGGCCCAGCAAAGCTGAGACCTCGGCTCCGGCCTGCACGTAGCGATAGGTGTTGTCCATAAAGAGCAATACTTCGCGCCGCTCCTGCTCGCGAAAGTACTCGGCCATAGTCAGAGCGGTGAGTGGAGCACGCAATCGTACCCCGGGAGGCTCGTTCATCGAGCCAAAGACGAGAATGGTGTTGTCAATGACCCCGCTGCGCTTCATCTCCAGCCAGAGCTCGTTGCCCTCGCGGTTGCGCTCGCCCACCCCGGCGAACACGGCGATGCCTCTCTGCTCGCGGATGGTGTGGCGAATGAGCTCGATAATCAGCATGGTCTTGCCCACGCCGGCGCCGCCGAACAGGCCCACCTTGCCGCCGCGGGGGTAAGGCATCAGCAGGTCGATAATCTTGATGCCAGTGGTAAAGATGCCGGTGCCGATCTGCTGCTGGAGGAGAGGCGGCGCATCGGCGTGGATCGGGCGCCGCTCCGCACCCTCCAGCGGCGGGCCGCCGTCGACCGGCTCGCCCAGAACGTTGAACAGCCTGCCCAGCGTCCCGCGGCCGACGGGTACGTGAATGGGGCCACCAGTATCGGTGACGGGCATGCCGCGCCTCATACCCGAAGTGCTGCTCATGGCGATGGCGCGCACCGTGCGCGGGTTGATGTGCTCCTGGACTTCCAGCAGCGTAGAGCCATTATCGCGCTGGACCGACAGGGCGTTGTGGATGGATGGCAGATCGCCCAGAGGGAACTCGGCGTCCACCACAACTCCGGCCACGCGGGCCACAAATCCTGCTGGTTCCAAACAACCTACCTCCCGGAGATTGGCCCGTGTACGGACCAGCAGGCATTCTAGCAGAAGTGGCGAGAAATGACAACTGGCGTCATTATGTCACCACGACTCGGGCGTCTGGAGGCCGGTGGATAGACGCCTGGCTGGCCGCTGACTCAGGCAGCGGTCGTCTGCTCCGAGATGGCTTTCAGTAACGGCAGGACTTGCTCCTCAACGATCGTTTCCCAGGTATAGGCGTGCAGGACGCGCCGGCGCATGCGGTAGGCCGGCTCGCGGGCCATGACTTTGGCGATCAATTCGGCAATCGCCTCTGGCGTGGCGTCGGCGCGAAAGTAGTGCGCCTCATCTCCGCCCGTCTTGATCATCGGCGGCAGGCAACTGCAAAAGATGGGCAGGCGCATCACTCCGGCCTCGAGCAGGGGGATGCCAAAGCCTTCCTCAACGCTGGGGAAGAACAGGGCGTCGGCCAGGGCATAGAGCGAAGCCACCGTCTGGTCATCGGGGACAAAGGGTGAGCCTTCACGGCCCGCCTCGTACAGCAGGTGCGCCGCCTTCTCCAGCCCGAGGGCTTCGCGCATGGCCAGCAGTTCCTTGAGGTACTCGACGTTGGTTGGGCTGTAGGGCCCGGGCGGACCGGTCACCAGCAGCCGGGCATCGATGTGCCGACGGTTACGCAGGACGGCCAGCGTCTGCACCGCCAGGTCGATGTTCTTGCGCCGCGAGATACGCGCGGGAAGCAACAGGATCAGGTCCGCCTCCAACAGGCGATAGTCTTCGAGGATGCGCCGCGCCGTGTCGGTGCGGCAGAGCCAGCGCGCCGGGTCAACACCCGGAGGAATGACCGCTATCTCTGCGCCAGGAATGCCATACAGCTCTGCTAGCTGCTCGCGCCGCGCGTCGGATACCACGACGTTCAGCACGCCTGGCCAGGGCTTTTTGAGCAGCTCCCAGGGATAGCCCTCATGCAGCTCGCCAGCGATGTCGGGTCGCGCCCACGCCAGGTCGTGATGCCAGCCAACTACCCGGCCGCCAAAGGCCTGGCGCTCGACCAGCAACTGGTGCAGCGCTGCGGTAAGGGCCAGGTGGTTGTGGAGCGTGAGCACATTGTGGACCATGAGGATGTCGCCGCCCTGCAGGCTGGGCCAGATCGCTTCGGCGATGCGGTCGCGCAGGTCACGGAACCTTTTGGTCACCTTGCCTTCGTTCAGCTCTCGTCTGACACGGAGGGCGCTGGGCTGAAGGGCATCCAGTTCCTGCACCGGATCGAAAGTCACTGACGGGTGGAACACCGAGCCGCGGCCAGCCAGAACGCGAATGTCATAGCCGTAGCCGGCCAGCAGTCGGCCATGATGGAAGATGGTGCTTTCCACTCCACCCATGACGGGGGGTGCAGTGTAGTGCAAGATGGTGATTCGTGGCCGGTCAATGCTGTCTGGCTTCATTGCTCACACTCCCAGTACGATTCTTGGCTGCACGCCCAAACTCGGGCAGCCACTGCTCTACCTTCTCGACAAGCCGCGCCTGATCCAGCACCAGGCAGGCCGCAGCGAGCCCTTGCATCGCCAGCACCGCCTTGCGGGTGAGCTCGTTCGGTACGGCGACACAGACCATCCCCGCCGCCAGCGCCGCGCCGATGCCGGACGGCGAGTCCTCCAGCACCAGGCACTCTGGCGGCCTCACCTTGAGCCTCGCGGCCAGGCTCAGGTAGATCTCCGGGTCAGGTTTGCCCCGCGAGACCTCGTCGCCGGTCAGCACCACATCAAACCACTCTGTCCAGCCGAGAATGGCCAGAGTGCGCTCCACGTCCCGCCGGAACGACATCGAGCCCAGCGCCGTCTTGAGACCCAGCTCTCGCGCCCTCTTGAGCAGCGCTACTGCACCAGGGAACTGCCTCCGGACCAGTGTGCCAGGCTGCTCGACAATGCGCCGATAGTGCTCGTGCTGCAGCGCCGAATAAGCCTCCCACGGCTCGTCCAGGCCCAGCTCTTTCTGGCGGGCCAGCACCTCGCGTTCAAGCCCAAAGCGAGCGATCAGGTCGACCGCCGTCTCGCGAGTCGGTACGCCGATGAGACGGTTGACCGCGTCGACGATCTCACCTTCTGCCAGTGCGGCACCGTTGACCAGAGCCAACACGGTACGAACGTGGGACTGCGTCTTGAGCGGCTCCGAGTCGATCAACGTGCCGTCAAGGTCGAACAGGCAGGCCTTGATAGGCCCTGGCTGCCTGGTGCCGCACTCGCCTGTTCTCACAGGGCGCCCAGCAAGCGCTTGAGGTTCCCCGGGACGTCCTTGCCCAGGTGAAAGCGAATGGTGTGCCGGCCGCAATCGCGCAGGGCCTGCCAGTCGCCGGCCGCCTGGGCGCTCTTGAGCACGCCAAAACTCATAAAGGAGGCGGACTTGCCCGCGTCGTCCGGAATGGGGGCGTCCTGCGGATCGTCGGCCGTGAGCTGGATGAACCAACCCTGGCCGGCATCGCCCTTGTGCATCTGGCCGGTAGAGTGCAGAAAGCGCGGACCCAAGCCCAGCGTCGTGGCCAGGCGCGTCCTGTCGCGGATGCGCAGCCGCAGCTTGTGCAGGGCGCGTTGCGTGCTGACCTGCGGCGTGAGGTAGGCCTGAATGGCCACATAGGCGCCCGACGGAGCCGACCTGACAAAGGTCGCCAGAGCCTGCTCAGGCGTTCTGCCCTGCACCTCGCCGTAGACGTCCAGGCCGTGAGAGGAAAGCAGCGGGGGTTGAGTGGGCAGCCGCCCAATCCGGCGATAGTCCGCCACCACCTGGCGGGCCAGAACCTTGGCCGCCTCGACGTTGGGCTGATCGAACGGCTGCACCTGCAGCGGGATGGCTGCCACGGCAGTGGCCAGCTCCCAGAGCAGGATCTGCGCCCCCAGGTCGTAGCGGTCTCGCAGCACGAACTCGACCGCCGGGTGGCCCTTGCGTTTGAGTCCGGCCAGCAGCTCCCTGTCGGCTTCATCCAGCCCGGAGCGCGCCAGCCACAGGGCAGCGAAGCAGCGATCCGCCCCGAAGACAGCCGGTCTGGCCGGCAGTTCGCCGACCACAGGGACCACACCACGCCCCTCCTTGCCCAGGCTCTCGGCCACCAGTTGCTCGACCCAATCGCCAAAGCTGGCCAGGGCGGGTGAGGTGAAGACGCTCAGCTTGTCCCTGCCAGCCAGTGCCAGTGTGCCCATCGCCGCCCCGAGCAGCAGGGCCGGGTTGTCCGCCGCCGGGCGTCCGGGACCGAGCTCCTCAGCGGCAGCAACGGCGGACCGGAGCAAACGTTCGATGTCTACGCCGACCAGCGCTGCCGGCACCAGACCAAACAGCGACAGGGCCGAGTAGCGGCCGCCGATGTTGGGATCAGCCAGCAGGATCTGCTGAAAACCAAGGCTCTGGGCCCAGTCGACCAGGCTGCTGCCGGGATCGGTAATGGCCCAGAAATGCTGTCCGGCCCGTTTGGCGCCGAGCTGCTCCACCATCCAGGTGTAATAGTACTTGCCCAGGGAGAGGGTTTCCACTGTCCCCCCGGACTTGGTGGACACGACAAAGAGGGTGCGCTCTGGCTCGAGCCGCGCCTGGCGGCCCAGGACGGCGCCGGGGTCGGTGCTGTCCAGCACGGTGAGGCCGGGGTAGCCGCTGCGCCGCAGAGTGCGGGCGAACATTTCCGGTGCCAGGCTCGAACCGCCCATGCCCAGCAGTACCACCTGAGTGCAGCCGGCTGCCATTGCGCCTTCGGCGAGAGCCTTCAGGCGCGGCACTGCGGGCAGCATACGGTCGGCGATATCCAGCCAGCCCAGCCGGTTGACAATCTCGGCGGGCTCTGGTTTCCAGACCGTGTGATCGCGTTGCCAGATCCGCTGCAGAACCCGCTCTGCCTCCAGCCGCTGGACCCAGTCCCTGACCTGCGCCGCGTATCCTCCAAGGTGGCTCGCAAATTGAATGGTCATTGGTTGCCCTTTCGAAGGCAATTGTGGCGGCCATGGCACCCGGAAGACATCGCCGTCCCGGGCGCTGCCCAATGGTACCCAATTCTACGCCAAATGGCCAATGGCGTCACCCTGACCGCAGTGGCTCCATGTGAAGCCAGCGCCAGCGTTGCCAATGCCGGCCATTCCAGCTAGAATAGCTCGTCGCGCCGTCGCCGGCGCCACCACTTGAAGCGGAGGAGTTCATGCCATCGCACCGTTCGGAGAACATACCCCCATTCCTGGTGATGGA
Source organism: Chloroflexi bacterium ADurb.Bin180 (assembly GCA_002070215.1). NCBI lineage: Bacteria > Bacillati > Chloroflexota > Chloroflexi bacterium ADurb.Bin180. The sequence continues at coordinate 12,526 of MWCV01000046.1, forward strand.
CGTGCTGGAGAAAGCCAAAGAGCTCGAACGAGCTGGCCAGAAGGTGATTCACCTCGAAGTGGGCGAGCCCGACTTTGACACCCCTGCCGGCATCACCCGCGCCGCCGGCGAAGCCCTGGCCCGGGGCGAGACGCATTACACTCACAGTCTGGGCATGCTGCCGTTGCGCGAGGCCATCGCGGCGCACTATGCCCGGCGCTATGGCGTGACCCTGTCGCCGGGGCAGATCATTGTCACCATGGGCACTTCGGCCGGTCTGATGCTTACGCTCAGCGCCCTGCTCAACCCTGGCGACGAGATGGTGCTCTCGAACCCGACTTATGCCTGCTACCCCAACTTTGTGCAGTACGTCGGCGGGGTATCAGCCTGGGCCTCCACCGAGGCCAGCGACGGATTTGCTCTGCATCCGGAGGCAGTGCGCGAGCGTTTGAGCCAGCACACGCAGGGCATCCTCATCAACTCGCCGGCCAATCCCACCGGCACGGTGCTTTCGGCGGCGCAGTTGAAGGAGATCGCCGCACTCGGTCCCTACGTGGTTTCCGATGAGATCTACCACGGGTTGGTCTATGGCGAGCGCGAGCACTCGATCCTGGAGTACACCGACCGCGCCTTTGTGCTGAATGGCTTTTCCAAGCTTTACGCGATGACTGGCTGGCGCCTGGGTTATGTCATTGCACCGCGCGAGTTCGTGCGGCCCATCCAGAAACTGCAGCAGAACCTGTTCATCTGCGCCAGCTCCATATCGCAGTTCGGCGGCCTGGCGGCCCTCACCCAGCATCATCCCGAGGTAGAGCAGATGGTGGCCGCCTATGACCAGCGGCGACGTCTAATGATCAAAGGGCTACGCGACCTCGGCTTTGGTGTGCCAGTAGAGCCAACTGGCGCCTTCTACGTATTGGCCGATGCCAGGTGGCTGGGCCGCCAATCGCTCGACCTGGCCTTTGACATCCTTGAGAAGGTCCAGGTGGCTGTGGCGCCAGGCATCGACTTTGGCAGCAACGCCGAGGGTTTTCTGCGCTTTTCCTACGCCAATTCTATGGAGAACATCGGGGCGGCCTTTGAGCGCCTCAGAATGTACCTCGCCAGCTACTGCAAGAGCTGAAACCGCCGTGCTCCTCCTGCGTAGTATATGGTGAGGTGTGGGAAAGGAGTGTTTCCAATGAAGAACCGCAGCTTTGGCCTGAATCAGCAGTTCCATATGCCCTGGCGCCTGCTGGGGATTCTTTTCCTGGTGGTGGTGTTTGTGATGCTCGCTTCGTCGAGCTGCACGCAGATTCCGGCGACCCACATCGGCGTCGGCGAGAATCAGTTCACCGGCGAGTACTTTACCCTGGAGCCGGGCCTGCACGTGTGGCCGCTCGACCCGCGCATCGTGCCCTTTGCCGTCAACGTCACCAAGTACGACCTGCGCCGGCAGATCATCGAGATCGGCGGCGAGCCGGCCAAGATGAATGGCGTGCAGACCGACTCGAACTCACCGGGGCGCCCGATCGTATTCTTCTTTGCCCGCGGCTGGGCCTACCCGAACCGGGAGACCATCATCGAGCTGCATCGCAAGTATGGCAAGACCTACCTGGATAGCTGGGTGGAGCGAGTGTGGATCTCGTCGCTCAAGGCCATTCAGGGGGAAAAGCCCTACGACTATGTGGGCAACTCTCGCGTGGCCATGGAAAACGAGGTCGAGAAAGGCCTGCAGCTCCAGTTGATGGGAGAAAACGACAAGCCGCTGGTGTTTGTTTCACAACTGGCCATCGTCGACTTTGATTATGACGACAATGTGAGCGGCTACCTTAACGAGGTGGCCAAGAAAGAGTTCGAGCGCCAGTCCGCCGAGCAGCAGGTGATCATCAACCAGAAGCTGCAAGAGGCAGCCAAGGTCAAGGCCGAGACGGACTATATCACCGCCAAGCGTCAGGCCGAGGCAGAGGCCATCGCTCGCCAGACCATGGCCGACTCGGAGGCCTATGCCACCAAGGTCAAGGCCGACGCCGAGGCCTACTCCATCCGCGTGGTGCGTGAGGAGCTGGCCAAGGCGCCGGCTGAGGCATTGAGCTACTTCCAGATCCAGCGCTGGGACGGCAAGCTGCCGATGTACAACCTGGGCGGGGCTACGCCACTGCTGCAGCTTCCGCAGACATCGACCACCACCGGCCAATAGCCGGAAACACAGAGGGGGCAGGCGAAGGCCTGCCCCCTCTTCTTTTGGCCCTCGTTGGTCGCCAGAGCCGCTAGCCTAGCAGCGGTGGCAGCTCCAGCAAGTTCTCCAGCACCCACTCTGGCTTGACCGGCGACTGAGCCAGGTCCTCTCGCCGCGTTGCTCCGGTGAGCACCAGTGCGGTATGCATTCCTGCCTCGAGGCCCATGCGTATGTCCGTCTCCAGTCGATCACCGACCATCAGGCATTCCCCTGCCCTGACTTGCAGCAGCTCCAGGGCAGTCTGCATAATCAGCGGTGACGGCTTCCCAGCCAGCAGCTCCATCTGGCGACCGGTGCTGTGCTCCAGCGCAGCGATGGTAGCACCGGCATCGGGAATGGCCCCGCCGGGCATGGGGCAGGCCCTGTCGGCGTTGGTAGCAAAGAACCGTGCCCCGTGCCGCAGAGCTTGATAGGCCGTGTTGAGCTTGCGGTAATCAAGCGTGCGGTCAAAGGCCACGATCACCGCATCGATGCCGGAGGGGTCGATGACCTCCAACTCGCTTTGGTCGCAGAGCTCGTCGGCCACCACCAGACCCATAGCGCGCAGCTCGTCTTTCAAGTACTCTTCCCCCACCACGTAGTAGCGCAGGTTCGGAAAGTGGCGCGCCAGGTGGCGGCCCAGCACCACCGCGGAGGTAATCACCTGCTCGGGAGGGGTAGGGATACCCAGGCCGGTGAGCTTGGCGGCATAGTCCGCCGCTCCGGCCAGGGGCTTGTTGGTCACAAAGGCCGTTCGGACTCGGTTGGCACGCAGCCAGGCGACGCTCTTCACTGCCCCTGGCAGTGCCCTGTCGCCGAGGTAGATGGTACCGTCGAGGTCAAAGACTACGCCATTTAGACCCGCTCGCAGATTCGCGACCATCTCCCTGCCCTCTCTGCCGACTCGCGCGCCGCCCCGGCGAGCCGAGTATACCGGTAACCGCCGCTTGCGGAAAACACGCAGTGTCGTGAGCACTAGGCTCCTGCGGCAAGAGCCGGACGTAGTACCGGCGTGCTGACAAGGGCTGACAGCCCGGGTCGACCGAGTTTGGCCTTTCCCCACTGCCGTGCTACGATGGTATCATCCATCATCCGACGGCCGAGCTTGCCGGCGCAGACAGCGGCCAGTATCCGCATCGGCCGAGGAGCCAGCGCGGTGGCGGAAATGGCCAAACGCCAGCCAATGGAACTTTGCCCAGCCAGGGGCCATTTGCCGAGGAGGCTGCAGTGATGCTCCCCTATCGCTCTACTAGCCAACTGCTCGCTGGAATCCCGGGCATGCTGGGCGTGCTCGTCAGGCGCATTTGGTATCGGGCGGCCCTGCAGGCTTGCGGGTCCCGGTTGTTCGTGGACTGGGGGGCAGTGCTACGCTCTCCCAGGTCAGTCATTGGCGACGATGTGTACGTCGGCATCCGTTCCTGGATCGGGGAGGTGAGCATCGGCTCCAAGGTGATGCTCTCTGGCCCGTGCATCGTGACTTCTGGCAGTCACACCCACGGCATTTCTCGCGACCGCCCTATGTCCGAACAGCCGGTGACGCTGGCTACGGTACACATTGGTGATGACGTCTGGGTTGGGGCGGGGGCGATAATCATGGCGGACCTGGCGACGGGCACCGTGGTTGGTGCCGGGTCAGTAGTCACCAAGGCGACTGAGCCATACTCCATCGTCGTTGGCAATCCGGCGAGGAAGATTCGCGATAGAGAGTGACCGGGGAGCTGCTGAGACCGAGCCTCCCGCGCACACAGCAGCTCGGCATTGGCAGACAGTGACCTGGACCCACATCAGACGCCGGGGGCGTGCGGCCGTAATGGGTGGAGCCCGCGGCGGGGGCTGTCACTTGGGTGCCGGCCTATCCCGGGGACGATGGCACCGGACTAGGAGAACGGGCCAGTCATCGCGGTCAAACCCAGACCGGACCGCCCCCCACGGTGTGGGGCCCAATACGGTTCCAGATCCTCTGCCCAGTACCTGTCTCCGCCATGCACCGCCCTCTGGGGCCACGTGAACCCCATTACCGCCTCATGACGACCGGTAGGTACACCCGCAGTACAGGCTGCCCTGCCACCCTCACGCCCACATCATACGTGAATGCGCATCCCCCGATGTTCGGGTTGAGTTGTGCCACTTTGAGGAAGTATGTGCCCGTCTCAGGACATATCCACTGGAGCCGTGAGGCAGGCGGCGCGTAGGGGTCATCGTCGTTTGTGGCCAACACACTTGTGCCGTCCGAATCGTAGAGCGTGAGCACCGTATCGTTCAGCGTTCCTCCACCAAGGTTGGCTGTCCACGCCTCGTATCGGTTGTCCTTCATCGCTACGAACTTTACGAAATCGACATCCCCCGCTACGTGAAAGTTGTGACTCTGCACAATCCCGTCCGTCGTGATTAGCTTCGCGGCATACCAGACATCGTCGGGCTCATATGCGTCCGCACACGATGTCGCCGTTGGGGTTGCCGCTGGGATGAACGTCTCCGTGGAAGTGGGCGTAGCAGAAGGTGTTCTCGTCAGTGCTCGAGTCCCGGTTGGCGTGGGTGTTGGCGTTGCAGTGCGCGTCGCAGTATGGGTTGCCGTGGGGGTTACGGTTGGTGTGCTCGTCGCGGTGTTGGTCGCGGTGGGAGTTGCGGTGTTGAGAGCGTCATTCACCCAACGCTGACCGTAGATGTCCCAGCTCTGACTGCGAAAGTCCTGCCATACGACCAGAAAGTCGCCGTCCCAAGAGTGTTGCACCAGGGCTGGGTTTGTCTGTACGTCCGGCGCTGCCGAAATCGCGTACCGCTCGCCCACTGGCGCGCCTGTAGCGGAGATCCGGTGGCGATACAGGTCCGCTGTGTCATAGTGCATCCAGATGCCCAGGAACTCGCCGCTATGGCGGTCATAGTCTAGAGCAACGCGGTCATACTCCCCACCGCTGGCAAGAGTTCTGCGGCTGCCCACCGGGTTTACCACCCCATCTAACAACTGGGCATAGACCGCGCTTGTGGGTGAATCCTGTGACCAAATCACCAGATAGTGGTTGGTGGCCTGGTTGTACGCCAAATCGTAGTAGAGACTGCCCGTGGTGGCGCCTGACACGGCCCGGCTCCCGCTGATAGGGACGCCTTCGTGGTTGAGTCGTTGGGCAAACACCAAACCGTCATAGTGATCATGCCATACCACCAGGAAATCTCCCTGATCCCAACCATAGACCATTCGTGGCCAGGTGCAGTCATGGCTGGTCATACCGCTGACCAGTATGTTGTTTCCTACCCAGACGCCGGCACCCGACAGGCGCTGCGCCCAGATGTTCCAGGAACCATCGGTGAAAGCGTACCAGACCACCAGATACTCGCTTGTAAGTCCTTTGTAGACTACCCGTGCGCCTCCTTCGCTCGCCGCGTTTGTGTTGCGCGAGATCAGGATCGCTGTCCCCACCAATTCCCCGGCGCCGCTCACTCGCTGGGCGTAGATTTCGTAACCCACTTCAGTGGGAGGGATGCTATGCCAAACGACAAAGTACTCGTCGCGGGCGGGGCTGTAGACGACATCTGGATGCGACTTTAGCCTGCCCTCGGTCGCTATCACGATCTCTTGCCCCAGAAGTTGGCCGGTGGCCGAGATGCGGCGGGCATAGATGTCATACTCAACGCCGCTGCGAAAGTCTTGCCATACGGCCAGATACTCGCTGCGCTGGGTGTTGAATGCAACCGATGGGTTCTCCTGCCCCTTAGCCCCCGGGCCTATGACCAACATGCCGCCCGCGAGCGTGCGGTCGCTGCGCAGCCGCTGTCCGTAGATATCTCTCTGGGGGAAGAAATACTGGTCGGTCCATACGGCCAGGTACTCATCGGTTCCGGCGCGATGAGCGATGGCGGGCGACCATCGTTCGTTGGTGTGCCTGCGTACTTGGAAGGTCGAGCCGATGGCCCCTGTGCCTGAAAGTGAGCGGGCAGTGATCGCAGGGGGCGTGCCGGGAGTTACAACGCGATTGAGAACGACCATGAACTCGCTGGCGTTGTCTTGCGAGGCAATGTCTGGCTCGGTGTCGTCATAGATGCCGCGGTACACACCCAGGTTGCCGCCCACAAGGCTGCCATCGGCGGCGATCAGTTGGCCGTACACGTCCCAATCGGTGAGGTCGCGGCCGTCCTGCCACACGACTCCATAGCGGCCGGCGTCGGCGTTGAAGGCAACACGGGGCAATTGCTGCGGACCGGTCTGTGCCGAAATCGTGATCTCCGCGCCGAGCAGCCCCAGTGCGCTGGATATGCGTCGCGCCTTGATGTCGAAATGAGTTGTGTTGCTCCATTGCTGCCAGACCACCAGATACTGGTCAGCGCTGGTGTTGCGAGCAATGTCGGGCATAAGGGCTGGAGCGCCTGCCGCGCTTAGGCGGACGGCCGCACCCAGCGGGTTTCCGTCCTGGTCATAACTCCGGGCATAGACCTCAGACACGTTTGCATAATCCGTCTCTGTCCAGACGATAACGCTACGGTTGCCGCTGCTGACCACGCGTGGGTCGACGGCGTAGCGCGTGCTCGCCTGCACCACAATCTCGTCTCCCAAGAACCCGCCCGTGGGGGAGAGTCGTCGCGCCCGTATATGCGATTCCTCCGACGAGCGCATGTCGCGCCAAACGACCCAATACTGGCCCTTTGTGTGATTGTAACTCACGTGGGCTTCAAACTGGTGCCCTTCGGCTCCACAGATGACGAAAGCATCGCCCAGGGAAACCCCATCGGCAGAAACACGCCGGCCGTAGATGTCGGCGCCCGTGAGATGCCTGGCGCCTTCCCATACGACCAGATACTCGCTTCGCGAGTTGTGATAGGCCAGCGATGGGTTGTCGAGACTATAGGCATCAGTTACCGGATCTAAGGGGTTGGCGATGGGAAAGTTGCTGCCGAGGAGTGCCTGAGCGCTGATCTGGTCCTCATCTGTGGCCTGCGCGCCGCTCAGAGCGCCCAATCGGTGCTCTGCCCGAAGCGCATCTAGTGCGGTTTGAAGATCGAGTTGTTGTGGCTTCAGGGTTGCTAGTCCAGACTTTTGGACTGCTTGGGTTCCTGGGTTGGACAAGAAGTCAGGGTTGGTTTCGGTGGGCGGCGGCCGTTCGACCAGCGGATCTATTGAAACCGGTTGGGCAATAGTAGTTCCGGGGGTCAGATTGAAAACCAGCATGCCGGCGAGAACGAGGGCTGTGGCAATCTTACACATGGTAGTCCCTCCTCAAGGCAATTCCATGTCAATGCTCCGCTTCTGCCAGTACAGGCACTGTACCATACCCAGAATCGTCCTGTCAAGTGTGCCTCGGGGGAGCGGGCAAGTCCAGTTCGGTTTGGCGGCAGAATCTGGCGCAATCGCCACCCTAGGAGAAAAGCTCACCCGTTCTGAGTAGGCCACTCACTTTCCGCCAGTTGCGCGCGGCACAGCGTAGCCGACCGTCGGTAACTCTCGGATAGCGGGGGCCGCTGAGCTCTAGCCCTGTTTGACGGAACCCTCAGTAAGGGCCATGGTAGTAACGAGATATACGTGACAGAGGTTATGGCAGGCTTGGTACTCCATCTCATCGTCTGTTTGGCAAGATGGGGAGCCTGGCCAGTGGGGGAAGACCGGCACCAGCCAGAGCCGCAGCCTGAGAGCTGCCAGGAGAATGCACTAACCCCTACCAGCCCCGCCGACCCGCTCGGCGGAGCTGGCCGACGCCACGATGAAACCCTCGTCAGTTCATCGCCAGCTACGATTACCTGGTCCCGCACCTACAGCCCACGGCAGCCCCTCGCACACCCTGGCCAGAGCTGCGCTGATGACCATGTCCTGATGCACCGCTGGGTCCACCATACTCCGGGGTATCACTCCCTGCCCCCGGGCGTCGGCTCGCAGGCAACGCTCCGAGCGGGTGAACGTAGCCTCCCAGCATAAGACCCCAAGGGCTTGGAAACCCTTGGGGTCTTGCTGTCATCTGCGGGAGCGACGGGATTCGAACCCGCGATCTCATCCTTGACAGGGATGTATGCTAGGCCGCTGCACCACGCCCCCAGAAGCGCTGTATCCTAACATAGAAAGCGACAACTGTCAAACCCACCCGTTCCGAGAGTGTGGAATAACTGCCCAGGGAGCGCGAACGACAGGTTCGTAGTTGCGCTTTAGCGCTCCCCTTCCGGACGGTCTCACCGCGTCAGTGGGTGGGGACAGGCT
>MWCV01000047.1 GCA_002070215.1 Chloroflexi bacterium ADurb.Bin180
CATCCATGTCTGACGCGCCGTGGCACCATACCCAGTGTACCGGATTCACCGCCTGCACACAAAACGCCAGGCCGTTTTTCAACAGTCTCGTGGCCGGTGTAACCTGTAACGCCAAATTGTGGTAGAATAGGAAGGCGAGGAACAGGCACAAATCACCGCGCTGCGAGAGGAGGCCACGATGGCCAGAGTCAACTGGGCGTTGGTCAAGAAAGAGACACTGTGGGATTATCCGTCGCTAATCCAGAAGCTGGAGGCTATGCTGGCCTATCCGTTCGTGCTGCGGTATTACGATCAAACTATGCTACAGGCCGTGGAATACGACCGCTCCATCAGCCATGGCTACTAGCGCGACGAGGGCAACGTGGCCGATTATGCGCACGCCATGGCCGGTTATTTGACCGGGCTGGGCGAGATGGGAGTGCGCAGCTATAGCGACCTCGTGCAGCGCGTCGACACGCAGGACAAGGCCCTGGCGTTCCTGCAGGCCACCGGGTTCGAGTTCCAGGCACTGATCCAGGTACTGAACTATCTCCTGCGCTGGGCCCTGCCGTTCGAGGCGCCGCTCAGGCAGTTCATGGACACCGAGGTTGAGAGCGAGTGCAAGCTGCTGGCGGCGCTGAAGGAGCTGGGCATCACCGCCAACCTGGCGCTGCTGGAGGCCGGGCGCAGGCCCGAGGGCCGGGCCAGGCTGGTCAAGGCCACGAAGAGCGCGGTGCGGGGGGTCACCGCCTGGGTGCACCGGGCGGACCTCTCGCGGCTGGCCTACGTGCGGGGAAGGACGGTGCAGCACGTGTGCGGAGGAGGGTTCGATACCCTGGACAAGCTGGCAGCGACCGACCTGGAGAAGATGGAGAAGAAGATGGCGGCGTACTATGCCACGCTGGGCAAGACACCGCGGGATTTCAGCGCGGCGGTACCGCTCAAGTGGATGATCGGCGGGGCGCGGACGGTGCCGCGGGTGGTGGAGGAGTAGACGCGGACTTGACAAGTATGGTATAATAGCCCTGAGATTTGAAGGGGGCAGCACAGAATGCGCTACATCTTGGTCAGTTTTTCGGTCCAGAAGGAAGGCGACCAGTTTGTGTCGACCTGCCCAGAACTGGGAACGGCGAGCTGCGGCAGCACGCAGGACGAAGCCCTGCGCAACGTGGTCGACGCGACTCAACTCTACCTGGACACGCTCGAGGAACTAGGCGAGTGCAGCAAGGTGCTCCGCGAGCGTGGAGTCAGCGTTCATGCCAAACCCGCCAGCGGAGAAATGGTGAGCGCGCCTCAGGCGAGGGTCTATGCCGGGGTCTTTCCCCTGCAATCCGCCTGCGCATGACCCGACCCAGGCTGTTTTCGAGCGATGAGGTGGTCGCGGCGCTGGTGCGGGCCGGCTTCGTGGAGCGGGCCAAGTCTCGGGGTAGTCACCTGGCGCTGGTGCGACACAGAGCAGGCGGTGGTCATGATGTCACGGTGGTTCCACTAAACAGGAAGCAGATCCCTCGCGGTACTTTTCTGAGCATACTTCAGCTCGCCAACCTGACCGAAGCCGAGTTTCTCGCCTTTGCCAGGGTCAAGCGCAAGGCGCGAGCTGACCGACTGAAGTAGACAATGGGCCGGCTCTGGCCGGTGGGTGGCATGAGGCGACGATTCGCTGAGGTCGGCAACCGCTGAGATTGACTCAGCGGTTTTGTTTTGTCACCCAGGCCTCCACGTCGCGGATGAAGGTCAGCGTGCCGGACTCGAGGCGGTTGGCCAAAGCGGGAAGATCAGACCAGTCGGGTTCTTGAGCCAGAACGTGGGTCAGGATCGCATCCGAGCCCTTGATCTCGGGCACCAGGTCGTACTGTTTCCAGCCGCTGTCCTTGATCAAGTGGTAGTAGTGCTCCTGCACCGCGCGGTTGACGCCGGAGAGCCAGATTTCAAAGCGAAAGGTCTCGTAGACAAAGACCAGGGCGAGCTTGAGTTTGCGCGGGCGGAGGGCTGGCGTGACGATGGCAAAGTAGGACATGTCCAGATAGCCGGAGTAGAAGGTGCCGGGCACGTCGTACTCCGGGTGAAATTTCTGGAAGCGGGTGCGCAGCTCGAGCAGGAATTGCAAAAGGCCGGAGTAGGCGGGCTGAATGGAGCCCTGCTGAAGGGCGGCGTGGAAGGCGGACATGTGGTCGGAAAAGGTGGGCATGGGTTGGGACCTCCTGAGTGGTAGTATGGCGCAGGTGGGGTGGGGGCGTCAAGCGGGGAGGCGGAGTTGAGTCCAGTAGGCGACCAGGTAGAGGTAGGCCTGGTCCAGGGTGCGGGTAGGCAGGTCAAGCTCGGCGGCGAGGGCGGCATAGGGAGCAGCCCAGGCCAGGGGCGGCCTCGGCAGAGGGCTCTGTGGGATTGGCTGGCCTCTGGATGAGAAGGTGACCTGCAGCGCGCGAATCACCTGCTCTGATTGCAGCAGCCCCGACTGGATCAGAAGCACCAGATCCACCAGGTCCTTGACTCGCGTGTTCTCCCGATCCGCCCACTGCCGTGTGTAAGCGTGGATCTTTTCGGCAAACTGCTGGGCCACTGGCACCGCTGCGACCCGCACCGGGCTGAGCCCGGCAAAGGCCAGGAGCTGGCCCCCCTCGAGCAGGTCTGGCTGGCCAACGAGCGCGTCACCCAGCCCGACGTCGAGGTGGAACTCGGCGAAGGTGCGCCCTGCCAGACGAGCAACGACCGAAGAACGAAACCCGCCGCCCGGCGCACCCATCAGCTCCCTGGTGGGCTGGTGGAGCAGAAAGGAGAAGCCATCCTGAAGGTCGACACCTGCCGCCCGCTGGAGCGAATCGAAGAGCGGGACAAGCCGTTGTGGTGAAGGCTCCGTGGTCGCGGCGAGCTGGAGGGGGAGCGGAGCGGGAACGGAGAGGTCGAGATCGACGGTCGACCTGGCGGAGCAGGCAAAGCGCAGCTCCAGGGCAAAGCCACCCTTGAGCAGCCACGGCGGCTCTGGATGCGCAAAGAGGCGTGCCAGCAGTCGTTCGAAAGCGACGCGGCGGCGCAGGCGCGTCAGGTCCGTGCCGTCGCGAAGGGATGTGCTTTTCAGGCGGTCTTCCAGCGCGCGACGAAAGGCCTGCGGACTGCTATAGGTGCCGATCACGGGAGGTGTCCTTCTCTGCCGCGGTGAGGGCCAGATTCAGGCGCACGCGGGCGCGAGGGGAGGCCGGGGCCGTGGTGAGCGCACTGGAAAGCACGAGGCCGCGCGCCAGCGCCTGAGCCACGGCCGAGTCGAGGTGCTCCTGGGACAGGCTGCCCGCCGCCACATCGAGCAGGGTACGCAGTGGAGTAGTGACGGCAAAGCCAGCGCGCTGCTCGATATCTTCGGCGCGGACGATGGCGCGGTGAATGACCAGGCCAGACGGGACCGCCTTGCGAAAACGCGGCGGGACGGTCAGGTGCACCGCAGCAGGCATCACGTCGCTGAGACCGTGCACCGCCAGAGCAGTGTCATGCGAAATGACGGCGAGGGGAACGCCTTTCTGATTCCTGCTCCAGAGTGACCAGCGGACGAGATGCTCGAACTCGCCGTCCGGAAAGTCCCGCAGGCGAAAGAGGCCGTGGCCGACGGGAGTCCAGCGGCCGGTGGAGCGCTGGTAGTGCTGCTGGCGATAGGAGTAGCCGGCCGCGAGGGCCTCGCGCGCGGTAAAGTAGCCGCCCTTGTCCTCGGCGAGCTCGTAAAGGCGTCTGGATTTGTCGTGCTCAGGCTCGGTCATTGCAGAATCCTTACGGTGGATGTAAGGATGTTACGCCGAGGCGTTGTTCCTGTCAAGTGAGGGGACGCCGTGTACTACCGACGGAGCACCAGGGGCAACCAGAGGCCGTAGGTTGGCGGCGTGTGGGTTGCAGTGGGCGTGGGCGTTGGGGTCGGCAGCGGGATCAGGGCGAGGTCGCGAACGGGTTGGGCACGAATTGCGGCGACGGGGATGGCGAAGCTTAGGGTATGATAGCCCGAGGCCGCCACCGTGATAGTGACCTGGGTACAAGCGTTGAGGTAAAGTGCCGGAAGCAATAGGCTGAAAGATCCATCAGTCTCGGTCTCTGTCTCAAAGCGCCGAGGCGTGCAAAACTGCACTGAGATCGTGGCGCCTGCGATGGTGGCAAGTGGACCGCGCGTGGCGTCGTGTACGTTCCCCGAGAGGATCAGGTCGCCAGGGGGAGTGGCGCTGGGAGTCTGGCTGCGAGTCGGCGTCGACGTTTCTGGGGGGACGACCGTGGAGCTGGGTGAGGCAGTAGGGGTCCTAGAGGAAGAAGCAGTGACGGTAGGAGTGCGCGTTCGGGTGTGGGTGGCAGTAGGCGTGGGAGTCTGGATCGCAGCACTGGTCTGGGTCGCGGTGCCAGTTGGTGCGTGGAGAGGCGTCGGTGTGGCTTGCGAACCAATATGACGAAGCTCCAGCATGTCGATCCTGGCGCCTGCCTCCCGGCCCAAGACGCTGACCGTGTGCCATCCCGGTTCAAAAACGTAACCGGTTTTCCCTGGAAGTGGGTCAGCCACTGGCGCTGGCACCCATCTCCAGGATCCGAGTGGCAGGTCCCACCTAAGGCTAGGAGAACCGTCAACTTGCAGCCACAGCGAGTCAGAGCCATAGCTGTCAGCGGACACGCGCCCCCAGATCATGTACTCGCCCGACTCGGTTACGTAGAATCGCAGGTCCACTTGACCCGCGTATGAGGTGAGAGTATGAACGTATTGCCCGGATGATGCACCCGAGTCGTAAGCGATGATGGCGGGTGCCGTGATGATTCCATCTTCGGCTTCGACGCGGCCAATAGGCAGGTCGCTTAGCTCATAGAAGTAGACCGCGCCGGTCGATCCTGCGCTGCCCGGGGCACCGACTATCAGTGCGTTGCCATCAAGGGCGGTAGAGAAGCCGAACTGATCGCCCTCTGCGGCATCGCTGGCAGCGCAGGCACCGATGAATCCCCATTGATCGGGGCCGCCATGATTTCTGGAGAAGACGTGGACAAGACCCTGGTTGATGCCAGTGCCGAGGTCGTAATCGGGCGCTCCCACCACCGCGAATTGCTGTGAGAGCGCGGTTGCCTCACCGTAAGAACTGGAACCCTGCCAATTGCGGCCATTCAGAGGCGCCAGTAGCTGGACGCCCGCCTCAGCGGTTTCCCCGACGGTGTATAGCTCCGAGCCGCCCCATACCCCGTGCCCGGCGGCCAGGAGCGACTCGGACGCCGCTAGCGAAGTCACCCAGCCTGTCACCTCGCCGAGAACCCCCCATTTCGTTGCTGCCTCATCGTCGGGCGCCAATACGAAGGCGCCAGCGTAGTTTGGCCAAGCAAACCACCCTACAGCCAGAAACCGGGGGGACAATACCAGAGGAGCGCCGAAACTACTGCGATACCACGCTGCTGGGCTATAGATATGCGCTACTTCGCCCCAATTGTCCGGCCCACCGCAGTCGCGCGAGTATACGAAGACCGAGCCCCGCGTGTCTGGTGACGGCGTCCAGACGCCGCCAGGTGTGGCGAGTCGGTCGCCCGAAAGGGAGATCTCAGGGCCCTCTGAGTTCTCAGGAGAGCATGTTTCCTCTTTCCACAGGCGTATCGTGGAAACGAGTGCCCACGATTCGCTGGCGCCGCTCTGACGGAAAATGTACACGCGGCAGCGATCTGAGGTGGCCAGAGAGCCCCCGTCCAGCACTACCCAACGCCCCCAGTGAGCCCCTGGTGCCGCGCTTTCTCCGGCAGTTAGCTTGGCGACCTGCCGCCACATTGCCGGTGGGCCGGCCTGCCATTTGAATACGTAGGCAGCGCCTGCGTCGACTGCACGTTCGTCATCGTACGGCGCCCCGACCACGGCATAGTCACCATCGATCGCCACAGAGACGCCGAACTGGTCTCCGGGCGCAGCATCGAATGGTGTCAGTTTCTGACGCTCGCGACCGATCCATTCGTTGGCTGGAGGAGGCGGTCCGCCATTCTCGCAAATGAAGATGAGCCCAGGCTCGGCATCAGCACTTTCGTCGCGAACCGGCCGCGGCGCGCCGGCAATGATAATCCCGCCATAGGTGGCAACTTGACCCTGCCAGCGCAAGGCACTGCCCGGCGTGCCCGGCATGGGCAGTAGTTTTTGTGCCTGTACCCACGAGCTTGGTGTCTTTGGGTCGCGTCGGTAGAGATATGCCATGGGTTCGTCGATCGCCACTTGTTCGGTCCAGTCGTGTGACGGCGCCACGACTAGGCCGTCAGCGCTGAGGGCAACGGACGAGGCAAAATACTGCGCCCACCAGGCGTCGCTCGCCTCCAGCGTCTGTGTGTTGCTCCACTGGCCTGACCCGGTCGAGCTTCTTTCGTAGACAAAGACTCGACCATTTGGGAGAACGAATCCCATGCCCGAATCGTGAAATTCGTATGATTCGCCCACGACTATGGTGTCTCCGAGAACCGCTACCGGCTGGACCACCGACACATGGTAGTAGCTTCCATCGAGCTCCTGCGTCTGTCCCCAGTTAGAAATCCCGCCGGCGTCACGTTCGAATACAAACGTCCCTCCCCACGAACCCCAACTCCAATCGTCGCTAAGGTGCGTGCGAACAACTGCAACGGGACCATCGACGTCCACAGCTCTCCCGAAACCCCAAGTCGCATACTGCGACGCTGGTCTGAGTCGCTTGCGCAGAAGAAAGATGTCAGAGTTACCAAGCCGGTCGAACAAGTAGGCAGCACCCACCCCCGATGAGTGGCCCGGAGCCCCGGCGACCAAGACCGGCCCTGAGATGGCGACCGAGCTTCCGCAACCGGCGTTCGGTGTTGGGGCTGAGCATCGGAGGCGCCTGCCCTCGGACCATTGACCGTAATCCCTATCAGAGCGCTTGAAAACGTAGACTCCCCCTGCGTTTTCAGCGTCGCGATCTTCGCCCGGCGCCCCGACCACAATGGTATCTCCGTCGATGTCGACGGAGGCGCCAAATGCGTCGCCAGGTTCACCGCTGCTTGGTTTGAGTTTTGCGGCCTGCGTCCACTGCGGCGTGCCTGACTGGGTTCGCACCAGTACGTAGACCGCGCCGGTTCCACCGTCTGCTCCCGGCGCGCCCACCACCGCAACGTCCTGCCCCATTGCTACGGAGGTGCCAAAGAGGTCGCCTGGCGCGGAGTCGGACGCTGATACAGTGAGGACTTGGCCAGCAGCCAATCCTGCTGAGGGCTCTGCGTCCGGACGCGGCGATGCCGCCTCGCCTGGAATCGACAGGCCGGATGCGAGCGCAATCATGGTGCTGCAGAGGGCGAGCAGGCTAGTGCAGATACGCAGCTGAGGTGATATGCACGCTGGCCTTGGCATGTTGGCAACGATTCGGCTTGGCATGGCAGACTCTCCACGAGATCTGATGTCTGGCCTGCAGCAGGCTCAGACGCGCTCTGGTCACTCTGGACTTTGCCTGACCGTGCAGGGCACGTACGCCCGCCATGCGGTGGGCGTGAATGTTGCTGTGGGCGATGGCGTCTGCGCAGGCATTAGCGCCAAGTCGCGCGCCGGCTGCGCACGCAGGTCGGCTACGGTGAGCGGCAAGCTGAGTATCGCGTAGCCGCGTGCGTGTCCTTCGAGAGTCAGCGATGAGCACCGGTTCAAGTACAGCGCCGGGAGTAGCAGCGAGTACGATCCACCTGCGGCCGAGGTCGTCTGGAGACTGGCCGGGAAGCAGAAGCTTATGGCCACTGTGGCGCCGGAGATCCCAGTGCTCGGACCGAGAGCAGCGTCATAGACCTGGCCGGTAAGGAGGAGGTCGCCGGGCGGCGTGGCTGTGGCGGTGGGTGGCACCAGCGTGGCCGTGGCACTGGGCGATACGGTGGGCGCGCGGCTGGTAGTTGTTGTAGCAGTAGGCGTGACCAGCCCCGGTGTGGTCGACGTCGGTGATGCGGTCGCGGTGCGCGTCGCTGTTCGCGTCACGGTGGGCGTGAACGTCGGCATCGTGGTCTGCGTCGGTGTTTGGGTAGGCTCGGCGACCGATTCAGGCGGATAGATGGAATACGTCGTCCACCCTTCAAAGCGATTGAACAGGATGAACTCAAACACCCCCGTGCCCCCGGTCGGCAGGGTAGTGGGAGTGATATGGTCGCGGTCGCAGTTCAGGATCTTGCCCTCAGCATCATACAGCGTCAGGAAGGCTTCTTCGTATTGCACGCTGGTCGAGCCCAGGTTCTGCACCTGGCCGGCAAAGTGCAGCCAGCCGAGGCCGTCGGTGTAGTGGGTCACGTTCATGCTGCGCAGGTTGGGCGGGAGGTCGGTGGTCACACTCGCCTGGGTCGAGAGTCTGCGCGTGACATAGTCGACAGGACCGGAAACCATCAGCAGCTTGAACGGCGATTTCTGCCCCGGGAGCAGCAGGCCGTAGTAGCAGTAAGTGTAGTCGGTGTTGATCACTACGCCAGCGTTGTTGTAGAGGGTGAGCACGATCTTGACGAACTTGAGCGTCGATGCGGTGTTGTTCTGCACCTCGCCGAGGAGGCAGAGGTCGTTGCTGGACTCCACCCACTCGCGCGTATCGAGAACCACCGGTTGAGGCAAGGCCGCCTGGCTGGTGGTAGAGTACTCCACGACGAGGGCGTAAGAGGCAAAGCCCGGCGGAGTTTGGCGAAGCACTGTGAACGGAGAGATCTGTCCGGGGGACAGAATGTCGTGCCTGGCATAGGAATAGTCCGTGCCGAGCACGCCTCCCACGTCGTCGTAGTAGATGGCCGAGATCTTGACAAAGCGGACGTTGCCGGCGGTGTTGTTGCGCACCTCGCCTACGATGTAGAGGTAGCCGCCGGACTGGTACGAGCTGGAGCTAAGAACCTCGACGCCGGCGAAGGTAGCGCCAGCCGAGAGGGTGGTGCACGGTACCAGGGCGCAGAGCAACGCCAGGCAAAGAACCGTCCGCGGTCTGGAGAGCGCTCGCAGCGACACTGCTTCACCTCCCACGGGTGCGGCGCACTACAGAAGACAACCGATTGAGGCAGCTAGGCCATAATAGCCCCTGCCGCGGGGGCTGTCAAGTGCAGGCTGGGTCCAAGGCAGCGGGCTGAGTGCACGTGGGTCAGAGGCACTCGACGTCGTCGCACCGGCCATCGCCGTGGGCGTGCGCTTGACAGCAGCGCAGGCGCAGGATAAGCTCTGCACGGAAACAGGAGAGAACCCAGTCCACATGATCACACTCACCATCAACGGCAAGGACTATCGCCTTCCCGAGCACCTGACCGACTGGCAGCAGTCCCTGTACGTGCATCTGATCAACTGAAAGTGGCAGCACATCACCGAGGAACCGGGAGTGGCGCGGGGGCACGAATACGACGCCATCCTGCCGGAATCCTGCCTCCGTGCGGGCACCTCGCCCCTGCTCTATCCCGGCATCGCCAAAGCGTTCTCCAGACACCGGGAGAAGAATTCCCTGCGCCTGCACCTTTACTTCCACCACATGGCCAGCTCGCAGGCGGCGACGGTCAACCTCTTTCTGCCCATCCTGCAGCATCGCGACGCGCACGCTATCCTGCGGGCGCTCAAGCCGGATCTCTTCAAGCTGGCCAAGGCGCAGTTGGACAATGGCTTCTGCCTGGAGTACTGGGGGCAGGACCTGTCCGCAGAGGGGCCTCGTCCGGGCGACAGGGGACCGCTCAATGACAAGTCCCGGGCGGCAGGCACGGACGCGGACCTGGCCATCGCCTACTACAACCTCGACGGCGAGCTGTGCCTGTGGCTGATCGAGCACAAGCTGACCGAGAAGGAATTCACCGACTGCGGCGGGTTCAGGAGCAAGGGCAGGAAGCCAAAGCACGATTGCAGCAAGGGTTTCGGCGAGATCCTGCGCGACAAGAGCATCTGCTACTATCACGACGTCAACAAGTACCGCTACTGGGACATCACCGGCGCGCACCGCTCGCTGTTTGTCGGTGGAGCGTCGACCGCATCCTGTCCGTTCCGCGGCGGGATGAACCAGCTCTGGCGCAATCAGCTTCTGGGGCTGGCCATTGAGCGGGACAAGAAGCGGCCTTTCCAGCACAGCACCTTGTCGGTGGTCCGGCACCCCGGTAACACCAGCCTGGAGCGCACCCTGAACCAGTACAAGAATCTCATTGGCAGCGATCCGAGGTTCTGAGTGCTGACGTCAGAGGACGTGGTGCGGGCGGCGGAAGGCCTCGGCGGCGGAGACCTGCGAGATTGGGCAGGCTGGTACAGAGAGCTGTACATGCTGTGACCGCCGCATCGACGACTGAGACGAGATGACCCAACGGGGCCTGGCAGGCGATTCGGCCCACCTGGTTGGTCCGCTGGCCGGACCAGGATGCGGTTCGTGTGGGCGGCTGACCTCGCGGCATGAGGTCAGCTGATCCCTCGGCGTTTCCTTCCCCCTCCCTCTCTTTCCTCAATCGCGACAGTAGCTGTCGTAGTCGTGTGCTATTCTCCCCGCAGTTGTGTTGCGGCACGCGCACCGCCTGTGCGCATCAGCAGGTCAACGAAAGGACAGGCAAATCCGATGACAGCAGCAGACAAACCGAAGATACCGAGCTGGGATTTGGACGAGCTGGCCAAATACGAGCCGCCCGACGGGGTGTTCTGTGTCCCTCGCGAGTGGGCGCAACGTCAGGCCAAGGCCAGAGCGGAGGCGGAGGGCGAGGGCAAGCCTGCAGGGCGCAAGAAAAAGTCACTGAAGCCGCGTAGCACCCCCGACTGGCCGAAGACAGTAGCCGAGGCGGTCCAGCAGATCCTGAGCAAGATGAGCAAGAAGGACCGGCAGTATCTGCTCGACCTGCCGCGGGAAAGGCTGCTCGAGCTGCACTTCTCCTGGGGCATGGGCATCCGCAACGGCCTGGGCCTGTGGGGAGGTAATCAGGCGCTGCTCGACGACTGCGCCAAAGGCCGGGGCTGGATTCACCCAGATGACGTGTCGTGGGTGATCATGGAGGCAGTGTGGGACGAGCTGCACAAACCAGCGGCCCCAGGGGAGCCGGACGAAGGCAGCGGTGGAGGGGCGGCGTGAGTCAGGCGGGTGAACCTTACCTCTACCACCACAACCTGGACAAGGGACCCGCGCCTGCCCGGCCTGACCTGAGCGAGCTCGAGTTCCTGTGCGCCTTTGAGGTGAACTTTATCGTGCACTCTTACGTGCATGCGCTCTACCTGCATCGCTCGGCGGAGGCGGACGCGGCCTGGGCGGTGGACCTGGAGTGGGAGTTCGACCCGGGAGGCAGGCCCTACGCTGAGGCGGCGCTGGAGGCGGTGAGGGCGGGCCAGGCGCAGCTCAAGTGCCTGGTGGCGGTGCGTCCCCTGGGGGCGAGGCGGTCGGCGATGAGGTTCCTGCTGGAACGGGAGCTGGGCGGCTGCGGCTTTGCGGCGATGCCGGACAAGTTCGTGGCGGCGGGCATCGCCGGGCGGCGGGACTATATGCGGCTGTATCGCAAGCGCAAGGGCCAGTGGGAGAGGAAGAAGGCCCTGGTGGCGAATCGGCGGCCGGCCATCGCCGACGCGGCGGAGGAGCTGGGGCTGCAGCCGCGGGCCTGCGGCGACCTGGGCTGGGTGGCCAACTGCCCCGGGGGCAGGCACCTGGTGTTTCTGGAGTACGAGAGCAACTCGTTCAAGTGCCCCTGGTGCCGGAGACACGGCGGGGCGGAGGAGCTGCGAGCGTTCGCGGCGCATCCTGAGGTCGCGGATGGCGAGAGGGCCGAGGGGGTGCCTCCTGCTCCGGCAGCGGGTCAGTAGCGGACGGACTGAGGCCGGACAGGCTGACCCCGCCCGGCAGGCCGGGGCGGCCCGCAGCAGCGTGCCAGAGGCTGTACAACGAACCAATCAGGGTTTGTAGTTGCGCTTTAGCGCTCCTCTCCGGTGTCTGTACTGTCGCGCTTTTGATTCGGACAGGCTAAAGCCTGTACTACGAACCAATCAGGGTTTGTAGTTGCGCTTTAGCGCTCCTCTCCCGTGTCTGTACTGTCGCGCTTCTGATTCGAACAGGCTAAAGCCTGTACTACGAACCAATCAGGGTTTGTAGTTGCGCTTCAGCGCTCCCCTCCCGTGTCTGTACTGTCGCGCTTTTGATTCGGACAGGCTAAAGCCTGTACAACGAACCAATCATGGTTTGTAGTTGCGCTTTGGCGCTCCCCTCCGGTGTCTGTACTGTCGCGCTTCTGATTCGGACAGGCTAAAGCCTGTACTACGAACCAGTCAGGGTTTGTAGTTGCGCTTTAGCGCTCCCCTCCGGTGTCTGTACTGTCGCGCTTCTGATTCGGACAGGCTAAAGCCTGTACTACGAACCAATCAGGGTTTGTAGTTGCGCTTTAGCGCTCCTCTCCCGTGTCTGTACTGTCGCGCTTCTGATTCGAACAGGCTAAAGCCTGTACTACGAACCATCGAACGCGGACGTGGTTTGTAGTTGCGCGTTAGCGCTCCGGTGTCGGACAGGCTGACCCTGCCACGCGGGGCGCTGTTCGTTTGTCTCCTCTCTGCCCCCGCACCACCAGCAGCAGGTAGAGGGGCCGGCGGGGCTGTGGCGCGTGTGTCGGTGCTGGCTCCAGGGTCCCGCTCGGCACAGGAGTGCGGCTCGAGGCCAGAGTTCTGCTGGTGGGGGGCAGCCTCGGCGTGATTGGCGCCGCAGGTTGCGCGTCGGCGCTGGTCGTGCCTGGTCGACGGCACTTGTCAGGCGGCGCAGCACGGGGTAAACTGGCAGCGAGCCACCCAGCGAGTGGTTCATCCTGTGCCAGAAAGAGGGGCGAATGGGTCAGCCAGGGGAGTCGAAACGAGGCGTCGCCGAATGGGCGCGGATTCTGTTCTATGCCAACGCGGCCATCTGGATGCCGCTGGCGGCGATCACGGTGGTGCGGGCGGCGGGGGGCACTCCGGAGCAGCGCGCTTCGGCCATCGCGCTCACCGTGCTGATGTTCGCCAATGCCGTGGCGATGGTGCTCTCGGCACTGGGGCTGGCCAGGCGCTCGCGCTGGTTCTACCTGTTCGCCGTGGCCGTGGTAGTGGTCAACCTGCTGCTCACTTGGACCGACCAGGTGGGCTGGCTGGACGTGGTCACGGGGGTGCTTGATCTGGTGCTGCTGGGACTGCTGGTGGTGGTGCGGAAGGAGTACTGGAGCTGAGACGGGCAATGGCCCGGAGGAGGCAGCGAGATGAAGCACGCGGCAAAAGACGGACGGTGGAGGAACGCGCGCCTTCTCGTGGTGGTGGGGGCGCTGGTGATCGCGGCGGTGGCGGGCCGGTGGGGGCCGGGCGCGAGGGCCGACGCAGTGTTCCGGGCGCGCCTGCCTTTGATCGTCAAGAACCACGACCGCCAGGGCAACTATCGCATCGGAGTGCGCCAGGTGGGCGGCGTGGCCGAGTTCTGGAACCGGGCCACTGGCGCCAGGTTCGTGCCGCGCGGCAACAACTATATCCGGCTCGGCCCGCAGCAGGACGAGTGGGGTCAGCCGTTGTTCTATCACTCGGTGTTCGATCCCGGTGCCTACAACGCGGTGCAGATCGAGGCAGCCTTTGCCCGCATGCAGGAAGACGGCTATAACGTCGTGCGCGTCTTTTGGAGCCACAACACGATCATGAAGGCTGGCCAGTTCGATCCGGCCTACGTGGCCAACGTGGTGGATCTGGCCAGGCGGGCCAGCGCGCACGGGCTATATGTGCTGTTCACCATGGACTGGACCCCCGGGGGCAAGTACGGCGAGATCATGGGGCACGATTGCTGCGACAACTTTAACGGCACCAATCTGACCTATCTGGCGCCTTCCGGGCTCGAGGCGACCAGGGCCTTCTTTGTGGACTATATTCGCGCGCTGCTGGCCGCCGGGCTGCCCAAGGACGCGGTGTGGGCGTGGGAGCTGCGCAACGAGCTGTTCTTTGACGGCGATCAGCCGCCGCTTTCGTTCAACTCGGGCATGGTGACCACGGCCAACGGCAAGACCTACGACATGGCCAGCGGCTCCGCCAAGCAGCAGATGCTGGAGGAGGGGCTGGTCTACTGGCTGGACTCGATACGCGCGGCGATCCGAGCGTTGGACCCCACGGCGCTGGTGACGGTGGGCTTTTTCCAGCCGCACGGACCCAACCCCTCGCGCATCGGCGACCCCAGGATATCCGTCACCCGGCCGGCCATCTGGAGCTCGCAGGCCGATTTCATCGACCTGCACGCCTACCCGGGCGGAGAGCTGACGCTGCCACAGTTGCTGGAGAACTTTGGGCTGGACGGCTATCAGGCCAAACCGGTGGTGATGGGCGAGTACGGTGCGTTCAGGGATGCCTACTGGTCCACGGCCGTAGCCGCACAGGCGCTGCAGGACTGGCAGGTGGCGTCGTGCGCGTTGGGACTTGACGGGTGGCTGCTGTGGACGTGGGACGCGGAGGAGCAGCCCGAGATATGGAACGCGCTGAGCGACAACGACGCGATTGACCATGCCCTGGCACCGGGGGTGCGGCCCGATCCCTGCGCGGCGGGGGCGTTCTCCGGGCGGAACCTGGCGGCAGGCCGGCCGGCCACGGCATCCAAATCGCTGGGGTCGAATCCGCCGGGCCTGGCGGTGGACGGCGATCCCCTGACCAACTGGAGCGCGGGTGATGGCCCGACGCAGTGGATCCGCATCGACCTGGGCGCGGACTATACGGTGGGCGAGATCCGGCTGCTGGTGAGCCAGTATCCCGGCGGGCCCACGTATCACGGCATTTGGGCTCAGGGCACGGTGGGGACAGAATGGGGGCTCGGCGCGGCGAATATGTCGACGGAGGATGGGCAGGTGATCTCGTTCGCCAACCCGTCCGGCTGGACGCAGGTGAGGTATATAAGGGTGGAGACGACGGCCAGTCCTTCGTGGGTGGCGTGGTTCGAGATCGAAGTGCTGGCCAAGTAGGGCTCAGACAGAGCAGGGGAGCCTCACCACGCCCACTCAGGACGCGTAGCAGCCTTCGTGGGTGGCGTGGTTTGAGATTGAAGTGCTGGCCAAGTAGCGGGCCGGCGGGAGGAGGGTCACATGCTCAAGATCGACTACAGCGACCGGGACGTGCTGGAGATCGGCTGCGGCAGCGGGCGCTTTACCAAAGAGCATCTGCGCCAGGCCGGGTCGGTGATGGGCCTGGACTCGGATCTCGCCGCGCTGGACATCCTGCGCACCGATTGGCCGAGACTCAGCCAGGCAGTTGGGGACTGGCGGGTGGGCAGCGTGCCGACCTTTCCCTTGCCGGCGGAGGAGTTTGACGTGGCCGTGATCTCGCAGACGTTGTGATGAATCCGCGGCCAGGACGCCGTGCGCGTCCAGACGGGTGTGCTGATGAAGGTGCACAACGCGCTGCGGCCGGCGGGGCAATTGCTGATCCAGCTTCCCAAACAGGCCGATATGCGCATCGTGGTCCACGCCAGGGGGCTGCACCATGAGGAGCCGTTCCATGAGCTGCGCCTGCGCGAGATCGTGCGCGGCTGCAACGCCGCGGTGGACACCGTGGTCCAGTGGGGGCTGTTCGAGCTGGCCACTCAGGGCTCGGGGTCACACTGCGACGAGTTCGAGTCGGTAACGGCCTGGGCGGATAGCGAGGAGCCGTTCTGCGCGGACCTGGAGGAGCTGGCGGCGATTCAAGCTCGGCTGAGCGCGTTGGTAGGGAGGCGGCGGCACAAGGTCAAAGAGTACTGGCAAGAGGACGGGTTCCTGCTGCGCAAGAGGGTGTAGGGGGAAGGTCAAGGGCGGACACCGTTCGGTGCCCGCCCTTTGTTTGTGGCCGGAGGAGGGGGTGGCGGTGCTACCAACCTGTAAGTGTCGCTTACACGTTGCCGCTGCGGTGCAGAGCATTCTTCCTTCTGAGCTTGGCCAGGTCTAATGGAGGCCGGAGCGCGACCTCGGAGGGAACTATTCGGAATCTCCAGATAGTTGCGTCGCGCGGCAATGCGCCGTGTTGACAAATCAACAGGGGTGCCGTAGGTTTGGCCCGCGTCTGGGAAGAGTCGCTAAGCGTCTCTGCTCGGGGCTTTCTAGCCCAGGCCCAGTCGCTTTCATTTGGACCGGAGGCGGCGAACGGAGCGCCGATCCTGCCCTGACTCGGCCGCGACGGCCGGCGAGCAGCGCCAGTGACGAACGCCTTGCTTGAATGGCTACGCGGTAGCTAGAGCTTAACTCACCAGTTGGTCAAGCGATAGCACGAGCAACGTGAGCGACGCAACGGCATTAAGAGACTGCCATCGAACCGTGGTCTGGCCTTGGTTGCCGTAGAGCCTCTCGAGTTCTGCCGCGTTTTCCCTGTGGCGATGGACGTGGTGACCGCCGAGGATGCGATATTGGAGCGGTGGTAGGCATCTGCGCAGGGTCAGATGCTCGGCGAGAGTGCGGCCGGAACCATGGGTGCTGTCCATCGTCCTCGCCCCTTGGTCGCAGCGAGGACTGTGCGGAGTCAAAGCTAGAGATAATCCTTCAAGAGTGACCGGAGCACCGTAACTGCCTGTTCAAGGCTGTTCGGGTCAAGTGGCTTATGGAACCTTGGATCCAGTATCTCCCTGTTCACCCGGCGCTCGCCTGCCAGCAGCGTGATGATATGTAGGTGAACGTCGAAGTACGAGAGAAGCGTATGAGTCGGAAAACTGCCAAGAGTGAGCGGGCTGCTAATCTCACTGTAGTCGCCGCCGAGCATGCTCTCAAGCTGGATGAGCACGCAGCGGAGGCTGGGATGAACATGCTTCAGCAAGGCAAAGTCGACCAGAACGCGCTTCATCATGGCATTCTCGGCGTAGGCCTTGCTTTCGATCGCCATCACGAGGGTCTCATCGACACAGACCGGAACGTCCATTTTCTGTTCATAGACGTACTTGTGGATGTGCTTCTTGATGTAGTCTGCGAGTTCGGGATTCTCGAGGCGGCTCAGATAGGCCTCGTGCAGCGGGATCCTCACCGGAGCATGCACAAAAGTGAGTCGTGCTTCAGCCCCTCCCAACCGGTCCCAAGCATTCTGGACGAGGCTGCGGCACAGTTTCTCGACGAACTTGCCTTTGATGGACCTGATGATGCCGGCCCTGGCGCGGCTGGGATGCGCCTGTAGTTCCGCGGCGACCGCCTCCACAAGATTCTCGTATTCGTTGATGATGTCGTCGAACGCAAGCGCCATTCACAGCCTCCTTCTAGAGCAAGAGCGACGAGAGGCGCCTCTCGGCGGATCGGCAGTATTCAGGTGAGATGTCGATACCCACAAAGCGTCGCTGCAGCTTCTTCGCCACCACAGTCGTGGTTCCCGCTCCGTTGAAGGGGTCCAGAACCACGTCCTTCTGGAACGAAAAGAGCTTCAACACCCGCGATGCTAGTTCTTCTGGGAACATCGCCGGGTGGCCGTATTTTTTCATGTCTCGCTCGGGAGCTATGCTCCACTTTGCCACGACCCACTTCTTGAATTCGTCCGCCGTGACGTCAGCGTCGGCAGGGTCTCCGGCCTTCTTCAGGGTACCCTTGCAGAACACCTCAAGGAACTCCCAAGTGTACTTCAGGTAGGGGTTGCTTGGACTTCGCCAGCTTCCCCATGCGGTGTATTTGCAGTTGTAGTTATTCTTCTCCCAGAGAATCTCCCCCTTCCACATCAGTTTCTTGGACATGAGATAGTTGCTGATAACGTGATGCGAGGGGATGTAGTCCGAGAATAGAGGCTGCACGTTCACTACTATCCGACCGCCGTACTTCAGCACCCGGACGCACTGGTCCAGCACGCGGAAGAGACCCTCGAAGTAGTTGGGCCAGTAGGACGAGTCCTGATTGTCGGCGTAGTCAAGACCAAAGTTGTACGGGGGCGAGGTGAAGACAAGGTCAACACAGTTGTCGGGGAATGTGGCGAGAACTTGAGCGCTGTCGCCACAGATGATCCGGTTTGTGAGATTCTCCGGGAGATCCACGTTTGCTGCGTCAAAGCCATTTCCATCGGCGTAATAGTATCGCGCCCTGTTCTCGACCTTGGCGTGGCGATTCAGCACTTTTCGCTCACTGGCGTAGCCTACGTAGACTCGCTTCTTGCCGTTGATGCCGTAGCTTCGAATCGACTCTATCTTGGAAGAGAGCTCCGTCAGCAGCCTCGCTGCCTGACTGTTGGAATTGGGTTCCGGAGAATCAGCAAGTCGTTGCACCGCCGTCCGAAAGCGCGCAAAATCAAGCGACATCAAACTGACAGTCAGGCAGGAGTCAGCAAGCTGATGAGCGATGTCGTCGGGCGGGAACTGCGCGAAGACCCGGCCAATCAGCTCGGTGTCTACTGGGCTGATGGGGTCATGTATATCAATCTGAATGATGCGAGCGTCATGGGATGCAGGCGTCACTGACACGCCGCGCATAGATTCACTGACTGCTTTGCGCATGTCCAACTACCTCCTTGCTCTCCGTAGGCCGCTTGAGAAGAATCGCCAGCAAGTTCACCCCACGGACCTAACACCGTCCGTCAATCGTCGAAGTTGGTGGCTTCCCGTCGCGAATCCGGGCGAGTTCTGCCGCCGCGTCAGGTCAAAAACGCGCAGCTGAACGGTCGCGGAGTAGCGAGTCTCGCTCCACGCTCGCTGGCATGCGCTAATGACCTTGCCGCATCCAGCCTCCGAGCGTGATGCTGCATGCCTTCGCACGGTTATGCGTCACCAGTAGTATAGACAATCCCCCGATGTCGTCAACGCGACCGCAGCAGGCAATCTGGCTGCCGTGATTTGCAGGTCCAGGGTGACTCGGCGTCTGATGGCCGTGGAGACTCGTCAAGCAACATAACCCGATGCCCAAGCCCTGCGTTCCGCAGAGTCTAGCCTGGGTAGGGTGCTTGTCCCCAGGTCGCCGCGCTCGTTCGGTTCCCTTTACTCCTTCTCAATCTCCAGCACGACCTCCGCCGCCTCCGCTGTAGCATCGATCGCGCGGCGGGCCTGCCGGGCATCGCCAATCACCCAGTAGGGGATACCCAGCTTTTCGCAGGCCTGGTCGATGGCGGAGTGATCCACTGCCCGCGAGCCGACGGCAATGACCACGTGGTCGGCGGGGATCTCTTGCTGGCACCCACCGCACTCGACCACGACCGCCCCGGGCTTGATGGCCAGGCATTTGGTGTCGACCATCGTGCACACGCCCTCACGCTCGAGGTTGGCATCCACGCTCTGCTTGCGCAGCATGCCCAGCCCCTCGCCGCAGGCGCCGAGCATCTCGATGACGTTGACGCCGGTCACGCCGGGCTGCTTCTCGGCCAGGTACTCGGCCACTTCGAGGCCCACCAGCCCGCCGCCA
The DNA here is from genome assembly GCA_002070215.1 of Chloroflexi bacterium ADurb.Bin180. Classification (NCBI taxonomy): domain Bacteria; kingdom Bacillati; phylum Chloroflexota; species Chloroflexi bacterium ADurb.Bin180. Next base: position 19,186 of record MWCV01000047.1, read on the forward strand.
ATCACGGCCACGTTGCCCTTGGCTTTGGACTTGCCGGTAAGCACCTTGACCGAGTCGGACACGTTGCGTCCGTCGATGCCGGGCACCTTGAGCTGGATCGGCTCACCGCCCACGGCCACGATCACGGCGTCCGGCTTTTCTCTCTTGATCAGCGCCGGAGTCACCTTTGTCTTGAGGCGAATATCGACGCGGCGGCGCTTGAGCTGCTTGGCGCGGGCCAGGGCAGCGTCCTTCATCTCGCCCTTGCGCGGGGCCAGGCCGGCCAGGACGAACTGCCCGCCCAGGGCGTCCGAAGCCTCGCAGAGGATCACCTTGTGGCCGCGCTCCCGGAGCAGGGCGGCGGCTTCCATCCCGCCCATTCCTCCGCCGGCGATGAGCACCTTCTTGGGGTGCCTGGTCTTGGTGACGGCGAACTCGGCCTCGCGGCCGACCCGTGGATTCTGCAGGCAGGTGATGCCCATAGGATGCCCGCCGGCATAGCGGTCGTAGCAGCCCTGGTCGCAGGCGACGCATTTGGTGATGTCGCTGGCGCGGCCGGCAGCGGCCTTGTTCACCCACTCGGGGTCGGCGATCTGCCCGCGGCCCACGGCCACCATATCGGCCTGGCCCGAGGCGATGATCTCTTCGGCCTGTTTGGGGTCGTTGATGCGGCCCACGGCGCAGGTGATCAGGCCGGTGCCCTGGCGGATGGCCGCGGCGTTCTCGACGTTGAATCCGCGCGGGATGTCGATGGGCGGCACCTCATAGACCAGTGCCGGGGTCACGGTATTGCCGCGCGAGACGTCGACGATGTCCACGCCGGCCAGCTTGCAGTGGTTGAGGAACTCGATCATCTGCTCCAGCGTGGTGCCGCCCTCGAGAAAGTCGTCGATGGCGCTGACGCGGATCAGCACGGGCATCTCGCCGGGAATGTTGGCGCGGATGGCCCTGATGCACTCGAGCGGAAAGCGCATACGGTTCTCGAACGAGCCGCCGTATTCATCGGTGCGGTGGTTGAACGCGCCGCTGAGAAAGCTGTGCGGGGAATAGTTGTGCGCGCAGTGGAACTCGACACAGTCAAAGCCGGCCCGCGCGGCGCGGTTGGCGGCCGTGCCAAAGGCGGTGACCACCTCGTGGATCAGCTCCACCGAGGCGGCGTCGGGTCCCCAGCCCTCGCTGGGAAAGACCGCCACGAGCGATGGATCGAGAAAGCCCACCACCAGGCCGCCCTGCCAGAGCTGCACGCCCGAGGCGCCGCCGGCATCGCGGATGGCGGTGGTCAGCTCCATCAGGCCGGGCAGGAACTGGTCGTCAGAGATAGAGAGAAAGTTGGCCGGCGCGGAGGGGGTGTGCACGCAGGTGGCCTCGGTGATGTTGAGGCCGCAGCCGCCTCTGGCGCGGGCCACGTGATAGTCGATCAGGCGCTGGGAGACGTGGCCGCCGTTGACGACATAGCCGGTGGCCATTCCGGGCATCAGAACGCGGTTGCGCAGGGTGAGTCCACGGACGGTGAGGGGCGCGAGAAGGTGCGGATAGGGCAT
>MWCV01000048.1 GCA_002070215.1 Chloroflexi bacterium ADurb.Bin180
GGTGATTGCTGCGGTCAAGGTCGTTTTCCCATGGTCCACGTGACCAATGGTGCCGATGTTCACATGCGGCTTGGTCCGCTCAAACTTTTTCTTTGCCATATTGGCCTCCTTATGACTCGATGGCTCGGTAGTGGCAAGCCCTCGACCGGATTTGAACCGGTGACCCCATTCTTACCAAGAATGTGCTCTACCGACTGAGCTACGAGGGCACGCTGTCCCGGGAATCCCTGTTGGTAGACAGACTATTATAGAGCAATCGCAGGCGCTGTCAAATCATCCGCGACCGACGTTCACAAACAAGACCCCGCGGTCGGGGTCTTGCGGGCGAGATTATAGGAGAGGGAAACGAGTTTTGTCAAATGGCGGGGTGCCGCGTTTGGCGCCAAGGGCATGATTGGCTAGAATGGCTCGGAGCCAATGTTGCATCGCCGAATCCGGGCATTACTGGCGAGCCTCGAGTTCTGGTGCGACCCTGCGCCCTGGGGAGTCCGGTATGGTGGGGTGCGGCTTGCATTTCGCAGCATGAGCAAGGGACACCGTGGCCATGCGTGATACTCGCGTTCAAAGACCGTCCCTGGAGGGTCTTGCCCGAGCAGCCAAGGCGCTGCTGCCGTACCTCCTGCTGGTTGCTTTGACAGTGCCTACCATCTACTGGGCCTTCCGCAGCGACGACCTGCGCGATTTGGGCTCGTTCCTGGCTTCAGGCGCGTTGGCCTCGGAGGGCAAGAACGCATACGCACCGAATCACCCCCTCGTATTTCGACCCGAGTTTGTGGACTGGCCCTCGGTCGATGCAGTGAACCTGAATCCTCCTGCCTTCTTGTGGCTCTTTACGCTGCTGGCCAGGGGCGAGCCACTGGGCGTTGGACGTTGCTGGCGCATCGTCACTGTGGGCCTCTACATAGTGAGTGTTGTGCTGCTGGCACGTGCCTACCCTCGACTCTCCACTCCACTGGGCGTCACCTGGGCTTTGGCCTTTCCCGGACTGTGGCACACCGTCGATACGGCACAGGTTTACGCGCTAATTCTGCTGGGCCTGGTGCTGGCGTTGCTCTGGATGGAGCAGGGGCACGACGTTGCAGCGGGAGTCATGCTCGGAGTTCTGGCGAGTCTCAAGCCCAATCTTGCCTTGGTGATTGCTGCGCTTTTGGTGTGGAGGTGCCGGAGGCTCGTTTTTGCCTCAGCGGTCGCCGCGCTGATTGCCAACGGAGTAACCGCGGCCAAATTCGGCTGGAGTGTGTACGCGGACTGGCTCGAGGCGACTCGAGTGTATGGTCCGGCGATGGTGTTGTTGCCCGCAAACGCCAGCCTGGCTGGGCTTACGTCACGGCTTGGCGTGCCTCAGCTGGGAGTGGCTCTGATTGCCATTCTCCTGATTCTCACTGTGTACTGGATAATGACTCACCGCCCGCAGCGGCAAATGGTGGCTGAGGTGGCGGTTCTGGTGTCGCTTCTGGTATCGCCTCTGACCTGGTCGGGGTATATGGTCCTTACCCTGCCGATGTTCGCTCGCTGGCGGTGGACGCGACTGGTGACTGCTTCGGCGGTGGTCTTGACAATTCCCTTCTGGATAATCATCTGGCTGCAGGGGGCACAGCCCGTTGTCAGGGTGCTTGTCTACTGGATGCGCGGCTGGGGGCTTGTGCTATTGTGGTGCTCCCTTTTCGAGACCCCTCGACGATCCGAGTCGTCAGAACAACGTGGTGCTTGATCACGAGAGCTGTAGGCGCGGTCTCCGACGAACCCCAGGGGATCCGACAGCGGGCGGCAGTTTGCAGCATCTTGGGATGGCAAGAAGACTCCCGCAGGATCCAAGTCCTGCGGGAGTCTGTGGTAGCTATTTCGCGACCTTGACTTTGATGCTGCGAGGCTTGACTTCCTCGGCTTTGGGCACAGTCAGATTCAGTACTCCGTTCTTGAACTCGGCGCTCACCTTGTCGCCCTGGACCCTGGTGGGCAGGGTGATGGTGCGCTCGAATGAGCCGAACCACAGCTCGCTCGCGTACCAGCACCAATCTTTGCTCTCTTCACGCTCTGCGTCGCTGTCAAAGCGGCCGCGGATGGTGAGGTTTTCGCCGGTGAGCTGGATATCAAGCTGATCGGCTTCGATGCCCGGCACGCGGGCTACGACGTGTATGGCGTCGCTGTCCTCCCACATATTCACCGGGAGCTGCGCTGTGCCACCCCGACGGGTCTCGGCACTGGGACGAACAAAGCTGTCCTCAAACAGGCGATCCATCGCCTCACGTAGAGTCAGCATGTCTTCTACGGGTCTCCAACGAACAACTGCCATCATGCACCTCCAACTGAGTGGTCGTAACGTTCAGTCTCACCTCCATCGTACCAATCGTTTGTTAGACGTCTGCTAGCGCTGGATTAGATATGCGTTAGAATAGAGCCAACTGCGCTTTTTGCCGGCGCCCTCTTGCTGGCCGTAGGTTCTAACGCTACACATACGCAGTTCATATGCTGCTCCAATCATCGTATGCTATAATCGTGGTATGAGTCTGGTGTGTGACAACTGCGGAATCGAATTCGACTGGAAGCCCACTGATGTTGATGGTCGGCACTACTGCTGTGCGGGGTGTTCGCGGGGAGGGCCATGCACCTGCGACTATTCCAGCCTGCCAGGACCCCGCGAGAATCGCGCTCTGGTATGTTGCCAGCGCGACACCGCTCGCGCCGGCCTGCTACGCCGGAGCAGTCGACTCAGAGCGTCAGATAGCCAGCGCGAGAAGCTCCCTCCGCGCTAGCTGAAAGGAACAACCATGTACTGGAACCCGATGTACTTTGTGTTTGCACTGCCGGCGCTCTTGCTGGGAATGTACGCCCAATTCAAGATCAGGTCCGCCTATGGCAAATACACCCAGGTAGGCAATGCTCTGGGGATCACCGGGGTGGAAGCCGCGCAGCGCCTGCTGGCGTCAAACGGCCTGGAAGGTGTGCAGCTTGAAGGGACTCCTGGAGAGCTCACCGATCACTATGATCCGGGCAAAAAGCGCCTGGCGCTGTCGCGCGATGTAGCCTACGGTCGTTCACTGGCCGGGTTGGCGATTGTGGCTCACGAAGTTGGGCATGCGGTGCAGGACCACACCAACTATCCGCTGATGAAGCTGCGCAACGGAATCGTGCCTATGGTGCAGGTCGGCTCGGCGCTTGGCCCTATCGTGTTTATCCTGGGCTACATGTTCGGAGCGTCGGGTCTGGCCTTGCTCGGTCTGCTGCTCTTCTCAGCGTCGGCGGTGTTCGCGCTGCTCACGCTGCCGGTCGAGATGGATGCCTCGGCACGCGCCCTGCAGATGCTGACCACCAATGGTCTGTTGGTACAGCGGGACGAGACTGCCGGTGCCAAGAGCGTGCTTGATGCGGCAGCCCTGACCTACGTGGCGGCATTGTTGCAGGTGCTCAGCACGCTGCTCTACTACGTGTTCCTTCTCTCTGGCTCGAGCCGTCGTCGGAACTAGCGGCGAGCCGAGGGCAAGTCCCGGGCCTGGCGCTTTCGGCCAGGGGGGATAATCTGGCGTGTCACGATTCTGACGCCTTCAGGGTGGAAAGCGATGCAGAACCAGGACCAAGATGACCAGACGGTCGACCAAGACCTCTTTCGAAGCCTAGCCGAGAGTCCCCGGAACCTCACCGTTCTGCTCGATGAGCAGGAACACGTGCTCTACGCGAGTCCGGCGGCACAGGAGCTGCTTGGTCTGACGCTGGAGCAGTTCCGCACGAGAGAGGTTGACGCTCACCTCCCAAGCGACGACCTGCTAGTCATCCGCGAGCTTCTGGTCAAGGCCCGCGAGCAGCCGGGGGACGAATTCGGCATGGCCGTGCGCCTGCGCGGCGCCGATGGAGAGTGGCGGCGAGCAACCGTCTACATCAGTAACCAGTTGAACGATCCCCGCGTCCACGCCTTTGTTGTCACTGCTCATCAACCACTGACACTTCCCCAGCTCACCGCCAGGTTTCGTGAGCGAGAACAGACGCTCCGAGCGTTGCTCGACGCCAGCCCAGAGGCCGCGCTGCTGATCAGCCCAGATGGCACGATTCTGGCGGCCAACGAGACCGCAGCGACACGCTTTGGCGAAAGCGTGGAAAGCCTGCTGGGCACGCAGCTCTTCGCTCGTCTTCCTGCGGACCTGGCCGGCCTGCGCCGAGGCTATGTGCAGGAGGCCATAAGCACAGGTCGACCGGTGCGCCGCGTGGAATTGTGGAACTGGCACAAATTCGACGTGTCGGTCGTGCCAGTACTCGGCATGGACGGGCAGGTAAAGAGCCTGGCCGTCTACGGACACGACCTCACCAGCCAGCTTGCCGCTGAACGCGAGCTGCAGGATCGGGAGGCAGCCCTGCGAGCACTGCTGGATGCGAACCCAGAACCAGCCATGCTTCTCACTGCGGACGGCATCATACTCTCGGCAAACCAGGCGACCGTGCGGCGGCTGGGGCAGCCGATGGACAAGCTGGTGGGAAGCAATGTCTTTGGCTGGTTGCCTCCGGAACTCTCCCGCACGCGAAAAGGCATGTTCGAGCTTGCGGTTCGAGAGCAAAGGGAAATGCACTATCGTGACGAGAGCCGCGGTACGATCTACGACAACTATGTCTATCCAGCCGTAGGTGCCGACGGGCACGTCACCAAGTACGCCGTGTTTGCCGTGAATGTCACCGAGGAGGCCAGGGCGCAGCATGCTCTGGCGGCCAGCGAGGCGCGCTTTCAGCAGATGGCCAGTGTCATACCGGTGGCGTTCTGGATGGTCTCGCCAGACTACAAGACCAACTTTTACGTCAGCCCCGCCTTTGAAGTCATCTACGGCCAGAGCTGTCAGGAGCTGTACCGCAACCCGGCTCTTTGGCGCCGCTCTGTCCACGCCGAGGATCTGGCGCGGGTGGAGGAGTGGTGGCGAGAGCACTATCGCGAACCAACGGAGGTGGAGTACCGCATCGTGCGTCCTGATGGCACGGTGCGCTGGGTGCGTGATGTCAGTTTCCCGGTGCTGGATGAATCTGGTCACCTCATCATGCTGACCGGAGCTAGCGAGGATGTCACTGAACGGCGTGCGCGGGATGCCCAACTGGCCCAGTCAGACAAGCTGGCCGGTCTGGGACTGCTGGCCGGTGGCGTGGCTCACCAGTTGCGCAACCCCCTGGCCATCATCTCATCCTGGGTGCAGTTGCTGGAGGAACATCCCGAAGACGCGCGCCTGCGCCAGGAAAGCCTGCCGCGCATCAGGGCAGCAGCAGACCGCGCATCGCGGGTGATCGAGGCATTGCTCAAGTTCTCGCGGCCGGGTGAGCTGGTAGTGGCGCCGGTCGATGTCCGTCAGGTGCTGGCGGAGGCCCTCGACCTGCTCGCGCTGCATCTGGGCTCTTCACAAGTGGAGGTCAGGCGAGACTGGGAGGAGGACATCGCGGAGATCCAGGGCAGCGCCGACCTGCTACTGCAAGTGTTCACCAACCTGGCCGTGAACGCGTGCGACGCCATGCCGAACGGTGGAACGCTGACCGTGACCTGCAAGAAGAACCAGGAAGGGGGCGTCTGCATTCAGTTTGCGGACACCGGTCAGGGCATCACGCCCCAGGACCTGCCGCACGTTTTTGACCCGTTCTTCACCACGCGTCTGTCGAGACAGGGCACGGGTCTGGGGCTGGTGGTGACCCACACGATCATTCAGCAGCATCACGGCACTATCGAGGTAGAAAGCACCGTCGGTATGGGGACCACTTTCACAGTGAGGCTGCCATGAAAACGGGTGCCACCATTGTCATTGCCGACGACGAAATCGACCTGTTGGGGGCCTTGAAGCAAAGCCTGGTGGACGAAGGCTATCGAGTGCTGGCCGCGGCAAATGGGTCGGAAGCCCTTAACCTGGTGTACAAACACAACCCGCAGTTGCTTATCCTTGACATCCACATGCCTGGCCTCACGGGCCATGAGGTATGCCGCAGGCTGAGACGCGAGCCACGCTTTGCGCCGATTCCCATCATCTTTCTGACCGTGGACAGCCGCATCGAAGAACGAGTAACAGGGCTGGATGGCGGCGGCGATGACTATGTGGTCAAGCCCTTCGACCTGCGGGAGTTCAAGGCGCGCGTTCGAGCGCTGCTGCGCCGTAGCGGGGCGGAATCGCCGGTGCGAGAGGAGACCGACCTCAAGGTTGGTGCGCTGGAGCTGGACGCGAAGCGGCGCACTGTGCACCACGACGGGCGGGCCATCAAGCTGACGCCCATCGAGTACTCGCTGCTCCGGCACATGATGGCCAGGGCCGGCGAGGTGGTCTCGGTGGAGCAGCTAATTGAAGCAGGCTGGGGGCACGACCGCTCAGCCGGATCGGCCAACCTCATTCGCTGGCATATCAGCAATCTACGTCGCAAGCTCGAGCTGGACCCCTTACACCCGCGCATTCTGTGCACACAGTCGCATTTTGGCTATGTGCTGTGCAGCGAATCCCATGCGACCACGCCCTGAACGCGGGTCGACTCGCGCTGGAGCCTGGCTGTGGTATAATAGTGCGATAAACGGGCGCGCTGCGAGTGAGGGCACCTTGATCGGCTCAGCGAACTGGTATGCCATCCACACCAAACCACACAAAGAACATGCCGTGGAACTGTATCTGCAGAGTCGCGGTATCGATACGTTCTTACCCGTGCTCAAGGCCGACGGGAGAGACGGACGGCAGCCGGCCGCGAGACCGTTTTTCTCCTGCTACCTCTTCGCCAGTATGGATTTCGACCGAGTGCCGCTGTCGTCTATCAACTGGGCGCCGGGGGTCAACCGCGTGGTCTCTTTTGGTGGATTGCCGGCCGTGGTTCCGCAGGAGGTCGTTGACTGGCTCCGCAGACGGCTCGAGCAGGTCGACCCTCGCGACTATCATCGCGGCAGGCCCCTGGCCCCTGGTGACCGCTTGCGGGTGACCAAAGGCCCCTTGAGGGGACTGGAAGCGATCTTTGATCAACGTCTGTCATCCAGCGCGCGGGCGCGTGTGTTTGTCGAGATACTCGGCCACCTCACAGCCTGCCAGATGAGCCTGGCGGACCTGGTGGCTACAGAGAGCTGAGCGCAGGGCAGCGCGCGGCTGGCAGGTCATTCGAGGCAGAAGGCGGGAGCAAGAGCACCATGCGGGTTCTGGTAACCGGCGGAGCGGGTTTCGTAGGCAGCCACCTGGTCGAGTTGCTGCTGGCGGCAGGTCATCAGGTGCAGGTGCTCGATGACCTCTCAAGTGGCAGGCAAGAGAACCTCGCCGGGGTGGCCGACTCGCCAGGCCTGCAAGTCACCGTGGCGTCGGTCCTGGACCCCGAGGTCGTCGAGCCACTGTTGGGCCGGGCGGACCTGGTGTTCCATCTGGCGGCGGTGGTCGGAGTTGATCTGGTGCTCAGGGCGCCAGTGCGAACCATTGAAACCAACGTCCTGGGCACTTCGACTCTGCTGCGCCTGGCAGCGGCTCACGGCCGGAAGGTAGTTCTGACCTCGACATCCGAAGTATACGGCAAGGGCGTGCGCATCCCCTTCTCTGAACAGGACGATCGGCTGCTGGGACCTACCACGCGCAGTCGCTGGTGCTATGCCGAGTCAAAGGCCCTCGACGAGTATCTGGCTCTGGCGTACTCGCTCGAAAGAGGGCTGCCGGTCGTGATTGCACGCCTCTTCAACACGGTGGGGCCGCGGCAGTCGGGCCGCTACGGCATGGTGCTGCCGCGCTTTGTGGGCCAGGCGCTGGAGGGCCAGCCGCTCACCGTGTACGGAGATGGCGAGCAGACGCGGGCCTTTGCCGACGTGCGCGATGTGGTCCAGGCATTGTACTCTCTGGCAGAGTGCCCGTCGGCTGAGGGCCAGGTAGTGAATGTCGGTTCTGACCGCGAGATCACCATCAACGAGCTGGCGCGCCTGGTTATCCAGGTGACCGCGAGCAAGTCGAAGATCAGCCACGTTCCGTACGACCAGGCTCACCCCGCTGGTTTCGAGGAGACGATGCGGCGGGTGCCAGACACTGCCCGTGTTCGTGCCCTGATCGGCTGGCAGGCCTCCATATCTCTGGAGGAGACCATCCGGGCGGTGGCGGATTCGTATCGCCGAGGGTCCTGCCGCGATGTCGGCTGAGCCTGAACCCGATGGGCCAATCGAAATGGAGACAGTCGCCTGCGGGCTCTGCGGCTCCACAGACAGCCGAGTTGAGTTGCGAGCACCGGACCACTTGCACCACGTTCCCGGCCTGTTCACCATCGTGCGCTGCACGCGATGTGGACTGGCCTTTCAGAACCCACGCCCACGGTTTGATCAGGTCGGTCGACTCTACCCTGACGCCTACGGACCGCACCAGGACGCGCGGCCGCCTGACGACCTTCCTCCCCTGACACGCTGGGGTCGCACGATAGAGCGAGCTGCGGCGTCTCGTTATTACGGGCCGCTATCAGAGGCGAAAGGTGGTGGGGGCCGTGCTGGCCTGCCTTCGTTATGGGTGCTGGCTGCCAGGGTGCTGCAACTGCCCGTGCTGCCGCCGAACGAGGCCCGAGCGCAGGGGCCGTCGCGAGTGCTGGACATCGGTTGCAGCACCGGTCGATTCCTGGCACATATGAAGTCGTGGGGTTGGGACGTGCAGGGCGTAGAACCGGATAGTACTGCGGCTGGATGCGCACAGGCTCTGTTCGGCGTGCCGGTGGTCAATGAGGCCTTTGGCCGAGGCCTGTTTGAGCCGGAGAGCTTGGCTCTGGTCACGATGTGGAACGTCCTGGAGCATCTCCCCGACCCTTTGGACAGCCTCAGTGAGGTCACCCGATTGCTCAGACCCGGCGGGTGGTTTGTGGCACAGGTGCCCAATCTCAAGAGCCTGGAGGTGCGTCTGGCAGGCGACAAGGCGTTTCAGCTCGACCTGCCGCGCCATTTCTATCACCTGGAGGCGGCGACCCTGTCGGCCCTGGTGACCAAGGCTGGGCTGCGCCCGGCACGCATCGTCTACCCGGTCGAGCCCTTTTCCCTGTACATGAGTCTGGGTCGCATGCTAAAGGCCTTCCGCAGACCGCCCTCGAGTCGCGGCGGAATCTGGCTGCAAAGACTGCTGTGGCCGCTGTGCGCCATCCTGTCGTGGTCCGGGTCTGGCGCGCAGATGGCGGTGCTGGCGACCAAGCCCGTGGGAGCAGAGTAAGTGCATTCCGGAGAGGGGAGCTCAAGCTGTCTGGGCAGGTTCTTGATCACCCTTGGGCTGGTGCTGGTCGTCGTATCGGCAGCGCTGTTCTGGCTGGCACGACCACCTGCTTCGGGTGAGGTGGTACCGACGCCAACCGCCACGGTGCCCGGCCAGGGGGCGCCGGCCATCGTGATAGGCCCCACTGCTGCGGCGGCCGCCACCGCCTTGAGCGGGCCCAGGGTGGAACCAACGGGAGTTCCGACGCCCTCCCGTCCCTCGGCACCCGTGCGCCTGGTCGTGCCGTCGCTGGGTATTAGCGCACCCGTGGTAGAGGTCGGATGGCACCTGAACCAGACCACCGAAGGGGTGCTGGGCGAGTGGGACACGGTCACCGGCGCAGTAGGATTTCTGCGTGGCAGCGCCGACCCGGGCAGCACTGGCAACTGCGTGCTGGCTGGCCACAGCTCGAACACTGGCAATAGTAGCCTGAGTGAACTCTACCGGATACCGATTGGCAACTTGATTGTGCTTTACAATGCAGCAGGAAGCGACTATACTTATGTGATAGAAGAGATACTCTCCGTGGACGAGACGGGTGCCACGGTGGAAGAGCGACGGCAGCACGCGCGTCTGCTTGATCCAACAGACCAGCCGGTACTCACCGTGGTGACCTGCTGGCCTGCTTGGAGCTACACGTCGCGTATTGTCGTGCGAGCTCGACTCAGGGGGCCGAATTAGCAGGCAACGTGCTCTCGTTCTGATACTGCTGGCTGTGCTGTGTGTGGGGTGTCGGCCGCGACACACGGTGCCCCCGCTATTTGGCACCAGGTTCGGCGTTGGGATCGGCGATGCACCGCTGACAGGAGAGCAGCTTGACCAGTTGGGCCCGGTGTGGTATATGGACTGGAGCTGGTCGAAACCAGCGGTTGTCGGCCACCAGCGGCTTTACGTAATCAACTGCGATGAGGTGGAGCCGCAGGGGCTCAAGATCGCCGCGGCGATGAAGGCCAGCGGGCCTTCGTGGTGGGCACTGGGTAACGAGCCCAACGATCCCAATCAGGACAACCGTAGTCCTGAAGAGTACGCCCGTTTGTATCGAGCGTTCGAGGAATGGGCGGCAGAAGCGCCGCAGTGCGGGATTCTGCCGGCGGGCATCGCCAATGCGGACTGGCAGTGGGCTGAGCAGTTTCGGCAGGCCTTCCTGGAGCGGTACGGACGCTATCCGAAGGTGGATGGCTGGAACATTCACAACTATATCCTGGAGCCCGGGCTGGATCCGTACGACGTGACCGAGTTCGCGCGTCGTATTGAGGGCTTTCGGCTGTGGATGGCGAACATCGGAGACGCGGGCAAACCGCTCTTCCTGACCGAGTTCGGCGTATTGTACGGGAGTGGCTGCTGCGACAGGCCGGTCGACCCGCCGGAAAAGCTGCAAGAGTTCATGATCGATGCGGTGGAGTGGCTGCAGCAGTCAGACAGTGTGCAGGCCTGGGCGTGGTTCGCCACTTATACGCGGGCCTACAATGGTAGCCTGATGTCGCCCGCTGGTGAACTAAACGACCTGGGCCGGCTTTATGGCCGGCTGGTGCGGGAGGGCGCGCAGTAGGGCGGTTCGAGCAGGCGGCCTCCGAACAGGAACGGTGACCGCTCTGAAGAGCTGACGTCGCATCATCGGTGCCGGAAGAGCACCGATTCATCCAATTGCGTGTAGCTGGAGCAGAGGAGGCACATGATGGAACCCAGAGACATCAGGTCGAACGATGGCCGAGTACTGCCGCGCTTTGCGTTGATGTTGTGTCTGGCGGGGCTGGTGGCGGCGCTCGTCGGCCTGACGAACGCGCCGTGGGACCTGAACGCCCCGGCCCTGGCGCAAGGCTCGATCCCTACACCGTCCTACACAGCGACGCGAATTACCATTCCGACGCCGTCGTTCACTGCCACGCGAACCCCGGTGTGCACCCAGGTCTGCCCGACCTGCCCGCCGCCCGAGTCGTACACCCCGACGCCGACTCCGGTGTTTGAAGGGCCGGGTTGCTGCCCACCGCATGGCTATCCTGACTACTCGCCGCACGGCGCGCCTGATTTCGACATGCGCCAGGAGGACTGGTACGTCACATCGGCGGTGCTGGCACGCCTGCTGCCGGGTGAGGTCGCCTGGACCTACTCGGGCCCCGCGGCGTCGGCCGATGCCGTTTGGTGGCTGGATTCCAAGGCCGAGTACGAGCTCGGGCGCAAGTACGAACTGGTAACCAACTATGGTCCGTGGTACGACCACGACCAGAAGAACGCGCCTCCGTTGATTGAGGATCTGGCGCGGAAGGCCCAGACTGACAGCGGCGGCACGGACGTCGAGGAGCTGTATTCGGGCCTCGAGGCGTACATCCGCGCCCAGGGGCTGGAGGGCCAGGTGGCAGTGGAGAAGGTCCGTGGTCCTTCCTTCAGATGGGCCTTTGAGGACCTGCAGAATCACGACACCTTCATGGTTCTTCTGCTCGGCTTCTGGCAACGTAATGGCGATGAGTGGGTACGGGTCGGCGGTCACTGGGTCGGAGCGCTCTGCTTCGAACCTCGCCTCGAGAGGATTCAACTGGTTGACCCTCTGCTGGATGAAGCTACCCTGGGACAGCCGGGCTGGGAGTGGGGAGGCGTTCCGCCTACCTACACCATGCACAACGATGCGCAGTTCGTGAGCTACGACGCCTATCACTACCTCGAAACAGAGATCCCCGGCGCGCGGTGGGAACTCGACCACTATGCGCACGACAAACTGGCATCGGTCGTCCACAACAGCCTGGGTCAGAACTATGGCTGTCTCCTGGAGCCCTACCGTGATGACTATCAGGAGGGTAAGGCGGTGCGGGTAGTGGTGGACTACGGCCTGGCCATTCGCCGCGGCGCCAGATGCTACTTTGGCATGCCGACGCCCACGCCGGTCACACCGACGATCACCCCGATCCCGGATCCGCTGCGCATCACCAAGACGCGGCCGTACGGCGAAGTGAAGATCGGCTGGAACCTCTTTTACTACATCTTTGTCACCAACACCGGCACGTCACCGGTGAATGGCGTAACCATCGTTGATACGCTGCCCACCGAGCTGGCACCGTACAGTGTCGTTCCCGGGATTGGCCCCGTCGGAACCTGCAATCCAGGGGGCAGCTTTGATGGCGTGAGGACGGTAACCTGGAATCTGGGCACGCTGGGTCCGGGCGAATCGCGGTCGGTGTGCATCAAGGCCCAACCGTGGACGACTGCGGCGGGCAAAGTCATCGTCAACCATGCCGTGGTCAGCGCGCCAGGGTTCAAGTCGCGCGAAGCCAGCGATAGTGCCTACGTCTATGAGCCGCAACAGCCGACGCAGACGCCGACTCGGGTGCAGTACCCGTCGGCGACGCCGTCTCCCACCTGGGGATGCATCTTCCCGCCCTGCCCTACCTGCCCGGCGCCTTCGACGCCGCAGCCTACGGCAACACCCAACGTCGGGGGCCCGGGCATCTGCCCACGGCAGACGTACCCGGACTATGCCCCGCACGGCCCGCCTGACTTTGACATGCGTCAGGAAGAGCAGAGCAGCAAGGACCAGTGGACCCTCTCGGGACCAACTGCGGCCGGTGATGCGCTGTGGTGGCTGGACTCGGAAGCTGAGTACCTCGAAGAAGCCAAGTACGGTCTGGTCACCAGCTACGGGCCGTGGTACGATCACGATCCGCAAAACGTGCCTCCTCTGGTGAACGACGTGGCGGAGCTTGTGCACACGGACGAATGGGGCACCAGCGTCGAAAACATGGTTTCGGGGCTGGAGAGCTACATCTCCCGTCAGGGGCTCGAGTCGTCCCTGGTTGTCGAGAGTATCTGGGGCCCATCGTGGGACTGGGTGTGGCTCGACGCGCAGCAGGAGCGGACGGCTCTGGTGTTGCTGCTCGGCTTCTGGCAGTACGATGGTCAGCAATGGGTGCGCGTTGGCGGCCATTGGAGCGCGGTGTGCTGCTTCAGCCCGTTCGGGCGCACCTTTGAGCTGATCGACCCCTTCTTTGACGAAGCCACGCTCGGCTTCCCGGGGCGCGAGTACGGTGGAGTGCCCGACAACTATACCATGCACAATGATGCGCAGTGGGTGAGCTACGACGACTATTTCTTCGACAAGTCACCGGTGCCGGGTGCCAACTGGGCGCCGCTGGAGTACGGGCATGAGCGGCTGCTCGAGGTGGTCACGAACAGCATCGGTCAGAACTATGGCTGCATGCTCGAGCAGTACCGCGGACCGTACGTTGAAGGAGAGCCGGTGCACGTGGCGGTGGACTATGCCGTGGCGATCCGCCCCGGCGCCGCGTGCGGCGGGGTGCAGGTTGAGCCGACGCCCACATTGACCCAGGTGGTGCCCACGCACACACCCACGACCACCGCGGTGGTTGTGCCAACGCACACGCCCACAGCGACCGAGGTCGTGGTGCCCACCATCACTCTGACTCCGGTTCCGTCCTTTACGCCGGTGCCGACGGCGACCAAGACCGAGGTGCCTGTGCCGACAGCCACCCTCACTGAGGTGCCTGGGCCCACGGCTACCCTCACGCTGGTGCCCTCGGTAACGGCCACGCGAACTGAGATGCCGGTGCCCACGGCCACGCTGACGGAGGTTGCGGTGCCCACAGCGACGCTGACGCAGGTAGCGGAGCATACGCCGACGCCCACCAACACGCCGGTCATACGACGGCTCAACGGAGTGCTGATCATGAACTTTTGGCCGTCCGGCGGGACTGTTCACAGCCGGAGACAGTTGCGCGGTCTGCTGCCCTAGACTTGACCGAAACGGGACACCCCGGATCTGCGCGGGGTGTCCCGTACTTGACTAAGGAAGAGAATGCGTAGACACCCGATTGAATCGTTGCTGCTGGTGCTGTGCCTGCTGGCGCTTCCCGTTGCGGATTCCAAGGCAGCACAGCTTCAGGGCGTGAGCCTGAGCCCCAGCGAGGTCACTACCCCACCAGGCTCGACCTTTGATCTGGACGTGTTGGTGGATTGCGGCACCAACGCCGATGCCGCCAGCGTCACGCTGCGCTTTAACACCAACTATCTGCAGGTGCAGTCAATCGTCGCCGACGAGACCAGCTTTCCCAACGTGTTGCGCAAGCGCATTGACAACACAGCGGGAACAGTGCAGTACGACGGTGGGTCTCTGGCCTGCCACAGCGAGGACAACTGCCCTTCTGGTTTGATCCGCGTGGCCACAGTGACCTTTGTGGCGACACGCCGGACCCTGCCCAGCAGTCCAGTGGGCATACGTGGTCAGGTGGTCTGGGCCGGAGAGACGCTGTTCGACGACCTTGGCGCAGGCACGATGGTGACCGTGACGTCCTCATCCCCGCTGGTCTACAGCGTGTCTCTGCCGCTGGTGGCACGCTAGCATCCTGCAGGGCTGAGGCGTTCGGTGGGCGTGTGCATGCCGCGCAGCGGCAGGTCTGGCCAGGTCGCTCGGAGCAAGCGTGAGGCCAGTGCAGCCACGTTCTTTTCGGAGCAGACACCGTGAGTGCAGTGAGCACCCAGTTACCGCCCAAACCCAGCGCAATGACGCGCGTGGCTGGTTTGGCTGCTGCGGCAGTATTGCTGGCGGCCCTGGCGTTGATGCATCCGACAGCCGGCAACCGCGCCGCTGCAGCCGCCACCGTCTACACCAGTCCTACGACCTACAGCACCGTGGTCAGCACCACTTTCACTCTGGACCTGATGGCCGATTGCGGCTCGCACGCCGATGCGGTCTCGCTGGTCGTGTCTTTTGATCCGCGCCTGCTGCAGGCACAATCAGTGACGGCGGACAGCGCATTTTCCGTTCCTCTGCGCAAGACCATCGACAACGTGCAGGGAAAGGTCTACTACGATGCTGGTGCGCCCCTGGAGTGCCACCCGAACAACTGCCCGTCGGGGGTCGTCCGAGTGGCACGGTTGAACCTGGTCACCGTGGGGGCAGCAGCAGCGCCGACCGCGGTGACGATCGCCGGCAAGATCGTCTGGAGCGGTGGGTATGTGTTCAATGGTTCCGGCACTGGCAGTGCCATCACCATCCGTCTGCGCGGCGATGTCGACGTGGACTGTGATGTGGACCTGACGGACATGATGCTGGTGGCGCAGGCTTGGGACAAGAGGACCGGAGAGCCCGGCTTTGTGGCGGCCTACGATCTGGATGCCAACGGTCTGATCGATATTCTGGACGTAATGAATGTGGCTGTGCACTGGGGAGACGTCTGCGTTGTCCCCTGAGTCGCCGCCAATGAACGCAGCTGATGAGGGTACCTGCATGAGTGCTGGTAGACGCGTACTTTTAGCCTTCCTTCTGGCGGCGGCCCTGCTGGTCCTGTGGGCCGCGGGGGTCAGTGCCGATTGCCCGCTGTACCGGGTCCCCACGCAGCGTTTTGGCGGCGACCTCAACTATGCCTTTGGCAACATTACCTCGTACGACGTGGCCAGCCTGAATATGAGCTTTTACTCTGATTGGAGCGCCGCGGTCACCCCCCTGCGACCGAATGGCATCGAGTACCTCCAACTGCTGGCGGTCAAGTATGGCAAATGGTACTTTGCCACCAGCGAAGCCAACTGGTCACTGCTGGCGCAGGCCGTGGCCGCCAATCCCGGTTCCGTGTGGATGATTGGCAATGAGCCAGAGTGCCCCAACGCACCGGGGGGCGGGGTGAACACACCCGAGCAGTATGCTGAGGTTTATCACGACCTGTACTGGTACATTAAGGGCCGCGACTCGACGGCGCGCATTGCCATCGGTGGCGTAGTAGAGCCAACCCCACTGCGACTGCAATGGCTGGGCTACATGCTGGACTACTATCAGGCCACCTACGGCGTGGCGATGCCCATCGATATCTGGACGACCCATGTGCTGATCCTGGCTGAGATGAGGTCTTGCGAAGGTGAGTCAGTGTGGGGCGCGGGGATTCCAGTGGGCTCCCAGTTCGCCGGCCTCTGCCGGGGCGCCACCTACCTCATTGAGGACAACTGGAACTTTTCCAACCTCCGCAGCCTCGTCGTCGACTTTAGGAAGTGGCTGTACGAGAAAGGCTACCGCAACAAGCCGCTCTGGATTACCGAGTACGGCGTGCTCATGCCGCACGCGCCGGACGACAAGATTAACCTGTTCATGACACAGTCGTTTGACTACTTCCTCGGCCCGTCCAGCCTCCACGGCGTCTGGGGATACCCCGCCGATGGGGACCGCCTGGTGCAGCGCTGGGCCTGGAACAGCATCAACGATGAACCTTACTGGGTCGACAAGGACGACGTGGCTCACGGGTTTAACGGGTCGTTGTTCGTGCACACCGACCCCGTCTATCCGGGAACATTGAAAACCTTCGGACAGAATTACAAGGCCTACACCAACAAGCTCGTTGCATCCTATGGTTGCATCTCGGGAACCGTACAGTTCGATGGGCGACCTGCGGCACCGCACTTGAGCTATGTGTCTCCACTGACTGTGACCCTTGCTCCGGTGGGCTGCCCGGATCGGGACGTAAGGGCGACAACCACCGACGCCAGCGGCAAGTTCACGGTGTGCTCCATCTACACTGGAACTTATGACATTCGAGTGAAGAGCGCCACCACGCTGGCGGTGATCACCAACTCGGTCTACCTCAAGTCGGGCACGAGGGTGGTGAACCTCGGCCTGCTGCGCTCGGGCGACTGTAACAATGACAACCAGGTGGACATCAAAGATTTCTCCATTCTGTCCGCGGCATACGCCACCTCGCCGGGCGACGCGCGCTACGACGCACGGGCCGATCTGAACGGCGATGGCACAATCGACGTGCTCGATTACTCGTGGCTGGCCACGCGGTTCGGGGAGCATGGAGCGCCGTGAGCTCAGGCCAGGCCGGGCCTCCGTCTGCCCGGCTGCACTGCCGGCGCGCCCCCGCGCTGCTGCTCGCCCTGCTCCTGGGCGTTGCTGCCCTGAGGCTGGCGGCAGACTGGCGCCTGGAGAAGGTAGCCGGTCAGACCATTCCCCGGCCCACGCGCACGCCTACATCAACGCCTTTCGGCATGGCTACCCATACGCCAACCTGGACACCCCGCCCCACCTGGACCCGCGTTCCACCGACTGAACTGCCGACCGCAGAGCCCACCGGCCGGCCGATTGAATCGACCGCCACTCCAACGTTGCCGGCACCCGACCCCACCAGCACCGCCGGGCCTCACGAGAGCAGAACCCCTCCGGCCGCATCGCTCACGCCGACCCCGACGCTGACGACAGCGGCGACCCCCTCCACGCCGCCGCAACCGCCGCACCCGCTCGTGTTCGAGGTGGTGCTGCTGCCCCAGGTGGCGGGACCGGGGGACATCGTGACCTTCATTGTGCAGGCGGCCAACGTTGGTTATTTGCCTTTGGCCGACATCCGCATTGTGACTGCTGTGCCGGCGCTCCTCGCCGTTGAGAGTGCTGACTGCACATCCTGCCTTGTTCAACAGCGGGCGGGCAGCACGGGTTACCTGCTGGGCAGCCTCGACCCCGGGCAGCAGGCCATTCTGGCGGTCACGGCCAGAGTGGCCGACGACGCCTGGCCCGGGCAGCTCTTGCGCACCGAGTGGACCATCGAGTGCGCCGCCCTGCCGGCCCAGACCGTCGCGGTAGAGCTGACCCTGCCCTGGGCTCCTCTGCCGGCGACCGGCTCGAGTGACTGACGGGACGGCGGCAGGCGACATGGCTGACGAGCGTGTTCGTCTCTCCGGGAGTTCGAGATACCCCATCGCCCGCTGGTTGCTGGTCTTGGTCTGTGTCCTGTTGGTCCTTGCGGCCGGCTACAAGGCCGTGCGGATTGTGCCTCATGCGCGTGCGGTCTACTTTCGCGCGCGCGTCATGCGCCAACTGGCCGGTAAACCAGAGGACCTGCTGCATCCGCAGCGCCTGCCCTTTGTGCGCGAGCAACTGGCATTGACCCGCGACGACCTGAGGGCCATCCGCCGCGAGATTGCCTTCCTCTATCCCCTCCTGGAGCGCCTCGACTGGATCCCGCGAATCGGGCCGGATATTGCCGCCGCGCCGGCGCTGCTGGACCTGGGGATTGCGGCCTGCGATGCAGGCTGGTGGTCTCTGCTGGGGCTGGAACCGGTCTGGGACGCCGTGAGCAGGGAGACGGCGCCCCGGGGAAAGGGCGCGCTGGAACTGGCGACGCCAGTGCTGGTCGTGGCGCGGCCGCGGTTTGAGGCTGCCTCCACGGCCCTGCAAAAGGCCCGACCGACACTGCAGCGCCTGAACCGTCTGGAGCTTTCTCCTCGGCTGGCGCGCTACCAGGCACTGCTCAACGCCTACTGGCCCGTGGTGGAGGGCGGGCTGCTGCTGGCGCAAGATCTGCCCGAGCTGCTGGGTGAGGGTCGCACTGTGAACTATCTTCTGATTGCCCAGAACGACCAGGAGCTGCGCCCGACCGGTGGGTTCATCAGCGGGGCGGGACTGCTGCAGATCTCCGCTGGCAAGATCGTGTCGATGACCTTCCAGGACAGCTATGCCGTGGATGCGCTGTGCGATGCCTCCGCCTTTTCGCCTGCCCCGTCGCCCCTGCGCGAGTATATGTGGGCGCCGGTGCTGGTGTTTCGCGATGCGAATTGGTCGCCTGACCTGCCAACCTCGGCCGCAACCCTGCGCAGTCTCTACCGCAGGTGCCAGGGCGTGGACGTTGACGGGGTGGTGACGCTGGACATCGAGGCCGTCAGGGCTCTGCTGGGCGCGCTGGGCCCTCTGCAGCCCGAGGGTTACCCCGAACCGGTGAGCAACGCCACGCTGACCAGGTACATCAACGAGTACTGGACCAACCCACTGCGGTTGGCGGACAGTACCGACGAGCAGAAAGGCGATTGGTGGCTACACCGCAAGGATTTCATGTCCGACCTGCTGAAGGCGGCCCTGACACGGCTGACCAGCGATCCTGCCTCGCTGGAGCTGGCGCCGCTGGGGGTCGCTCTGCTGCGGGCACTGCAGGGGCGGCATATCCAGGCCACGCTGTCGAGCCCCGGATTGGACCGGTCGCTGCTTGCTGCTGGTTGGAACGGCGAGCTCAAGCCTGTCGCCGGTGACTACTTGATGGTGGTGGATGCCAACGTTGGCTTTCGCAAGGTCAATCCGCTGATCGAGCAGTGGGCCCGTTATCAGGTCGACGCCACGGTGCCGGATGCGCCCAGGGCGCGGTTGGTGCTGCGCTATGCCAATCACAGCGCCGGCAAGCCAGAATGTGTGGCCGGCTCGCACTATGAAGACTCGTACGCAGAGATGGTTTCCGGCTGTTACTGGGACTATGTGCGGGTGTATGTGCCGTACGGCTCCAGGCTGCTCGGCCTGAAGGGTGCGGACAGCACCGCCGTGGTCGAGTCCGAGTCGGGCAAGACCGTCCTGGGCTTTTTGTGGGTGATCGCCCCCGGTCAGGTCAGGGAGATCGAGCTCGAGTACCAGCTTCCGCCTCTGAACAAGCTCGTGCTCGACAATGAGATAGTGCCCTACCGGCTGCTGGTGCAGAAGCAGGCCGGGTCGGCATCCTATCCGTTCGTGGTCGAGGTAGCTGGCCAGGGGTGGTCGTTTAGTTCGTCGCGTTCGACGCCGGCGGCCTGCACGGGCCAGGAGGTGCAGGTGAACCTGGACTCGGACGCGGTCCTGGTGTGGGGTGAGCGCCAGGCGGCAACCGCACAGAGCAGAACGGCCGCGCTTACGGCGCTGCTGCTGGGCCTTGGACTGATGGGGGCCGGATGGCTGGTCAGCCGACGCGCCGTCTGAACCCGCTTCTGGTTGCAGCGCTGATAGCCGGCCTGGCACTGGCGGTGTACTGGCGCACCG
>MWCV01000049.1 GCA_002070215.1 Chloroflexi bacterium ADurb.Bin180
CTCACCGCCGAACGAAACGACGGCTGCCGTGACCGTGTAGTGATCGGCGGCCTGAGCAAGTTGGTCAATACCTGGAGCCGGCAGCAGGCTGCAGAGCAAGATCAGGCTACACCCACCCCTCCGCTCGCCGGGTTCCTCCAGGAGTTGCGTGGTTACCATGAGCTGTCACCGCGAGAGCGCTCGGCCCTCCTTGACAAGGTCCTCGCTGCCGCGACCACAGCTCAGAACAGCCCAGGCGCCTCTGCGTCCAGGCCCCGTGCCCGAGGTGGCAGTGCCGCCTCAAGGGCGAGTTCCTCACCGGACCTAGACTCACCGATCACTGCCCTCAGGGGCATGGGGCCAACCCACGCTCGCCACCTGCAGCGCCTTGGCGTCAACTCTATTCGCGACCTCCTCTACTACTTTCCCCATCGCTACGACGATTTCAGCCACCTCAAAACGACGGTTGAGCTTCAGTATGGCCAGGAAGTCACTCTCGTTGCGACGATTCACGACGCCCAGCTCGTCCCCACGCGCCGTGGACTCAAGCTCATCAAGGTCATTCTGGCCGATGAGAGCGGCTTTGTGGAAGCAACCTGGTTCAACCAACCCTACTTGCTCAGGTCGCTGACCAAGGGCAAGCGCATCGTGGTCAGCGGCCGCGTAGGGCAGTTCATGGGGCGACTCAACTTTCAATCACCAGAGTGGGAGTACTGGAGCGAAGACCTGGTGCACACTGGCCGCCTGGCCCCGGTCTATGGCGTGACCGAAGGGCTCACGGTGCGGACCTTGCGCCGGATCATCAAGCCGATCATCAGCGACTGGGCACCCCGCCTGTCCGATTGCCTCCCTGATACCACTCGGCAGGACCACGGCCTGGTCGATGTCAACACGGCAGTGCAGCAGATGCACTTTCCGGAAAGCCAGCAGGCCCTCGAACAGGCCCGGCATCGCCTCTGTTTCGAAGAGTTCCTGCTCATCCAGCTCGGCGTGATGCAGCAACGCCAGCAGTGGCGGCAGCAGGCAGGGCGCCCCCTGATCATTGACCAGTCGATACTCGCCGCGTGGATCGCCGCTCTGCCCTTTGTTCTCACCTCAGCCCAGGACCGAGTCCTCGCCGAGATCGTGGCCGACCTTCAACAACCATACCCGATGAGTCGCCTCTTGCAGGGCGACGTTGGCTCGGGCAAGACAGTGGTCGCTTTGCTGGCCATGTTGACCGCCATCTCCAACAACCTGCAGGCGGTCATTATGGCACCCACCGAAGTCCTGGCCGAGCAGCACTACCGGACTCTCTCCGCCTTGCTCGACACCATGCGTCAGTCGGTGAACGCACACTCACCCGGCGCGGCGGAATCCATCCGTCGCGCTCGGGTGGGCCTCCTCCGTGGCAGCCAGACGCAAGCCGATAAAGAGGAAACCCGTGAGCGCATCGCCAGCGGCGAGCTTACTGTCATCGTCGGCACACACGCCTTGCTGGAGGAGGGCGTCGCGTTCCGGGACCTTGGTCTGGTGGTCGTTGATGAGCAGCACCGTTTTGGCGTCAGTCAGCGGGCCACGCTACGCCAGAAGGGATACAATCCTCACGTGCTGGTGATGAGCGCCACTCCCATTCCCCGCACGCTGGCCCTCACCATCTACGGCGACCTTGATCTATCGATCATCGATCAGCTTCCCCCGAAACGGCAGACCATCCTCACCCGTTGGTTGCAGCCCTCTGAGCGCCAATCGGCCTACGACTTTGTCCGGGCGCAGGTCGAGAGCGGCCGGCAGGCCTTTGTGATCTGTCCTCTGGTGGAAGAGTCAGAACGAGTGGAGGCCAAGGCCGCCGTGACCGAGTATGAGCGGCTGCAGCAACAGGTGTTCCCCGACCTCAAGCTGGGACTGCTGCACGGCCGTATGAGCAGTGCCGAGAAAGAAGGCGCTATGGCTCGCTTCCGCCAGGGCGAGTTCCAGGTGCTGGTGACCACGCCGGTGGTCGAAGTAGGGATCGATGTACCCAATGCCACGGTCATGCTGGTGGAGAGCGCTGACCATTTCGGCCTGGCACAGCTCCATCAGTTCCGGGGCCGAGTCGGACGAGGCGAGCACCAGTCTCACTGTCTGCTGCTTGCCGACTCACCGACTCTGGTGGGACAGCAGCGACTCAAGATCATCGAAACCACCAGCGATGGGTTTCTGCTGGCCGAGGAGGATCTGCGTATGCGCGGCCCGGGCGAGTTCTTTGGCACCAAGCAAAGCGGCCTG
The DNA here is from genome assembly GCA_002070215.1 of Chloroflexi bacterium ADurb.Bin180. Taxonomy (NCBI): domain Bacteria; kingdom Bacillati; phylum Chloroflexota; species Chloroflexi bacterium ADurb.Bin180. Next base: position 2,227 of record MWCV01000049.1, read on the forward strand.
CCGGACCTCAAGGTAGCTCAGGTCGGTGATGTCAGGATCCTCGAGCAGGCCAGGCTCACCGCACAGGGTATCTTCCAGCGTGACCCGACCCTCACCCAGCCGGAGCACGCTTTGCTGGCCACCAGGGTGCGCGAGTTCTGGGAACCGCGTACTGACCTCAGTTAGGAAGGAAGAGAAATGAGCAAAGCAATCTATCCAGGCAGCTTTGATCCCATCACCAATGGCCACGTCGACATTGCCACGCGCGCCGCCCAGTTGTTCGATCACGTGATCCTTGCGGTGTACGATCGTCCACTCAAGAACTTGCTCTTTTCGACCAGTGAGCGCCTGGCCATGGCTCGCGAAGCTCTCAAGGACATACCCAATGTCGCCGTTGAAAGCTATAATGGTCTCACTGCCAACTATGCGCGTAGCGTTGGGGCCACGGTCATTGTGCGCGGGTTGCGGGTGCTGTCCGATTTCGAGCTCGAGTTCCAGATGGCCCTGACGAACCGCAAGCTGGCCGCCGAGATTGAGACGGTCTGCTTGATCACTCGTCAAGAGAACATGTTCCTGAGCTCCAGCGTGTGCAAGGAAATCGCGCTGGTGGGTGGCTGTGTTGACCAAATGGTGCCTGCCCATGTCGCCAGGGCTCTGGGCGTCAAGTTCGCCCACCTCGGAGCCGACGGAGGCGGTCGAGTCCAGATCGTCTCCCTGAGGGATTAGCCGCAGCGGGCTCCCTCCCACACTGGAAAGGCGGTGGATGGAATGGAAATCCTGGCTCTGGTAGATCGCCTGGAAGCCCTGGTGAACCGGGGGTGGCGTATGCCCTTCTCGGTCAAGACGCTCATCGATGAGAATGCATTCTTTGAAATCATCGACCAGCTCCGTGTGGCCATTCCTCAGGAGATCAAGCTGGCGAACGAGATTGTAGCCGAGAAAGAGAGCGTTCTTGCCGCTGCCGCGGCTGAGGCCGAGCACACCATCGAGCTGGCACGCGAACACGCTACCCATCTCGTTGACGAGCACGACCTGCTTTCCGCCGCGCGGGCTGAAGGCGAGAACATCAAGGCACAGGCCCGCCGCGAGGCTGCCGAGACGGTCCGCGGAGCCGACGAATACGCCATGGGCATGCTTTCAGAGCTCGAGTCGAGCCTGGCTGCGCTGCTGCAGACCACCACCAACGGCCTCGCCAAACTCAAGCGAGGTAAGGCTGAGCCGCCTGCTAGCACTACCGCCAGTTGAGCGAGCCGATATGCGTTTGACACTCCGGCTCGGAGTGCGCTACAATAGCCGATGCGGCTGGCGCAAGGCCGCACTTATTTTGCCCGGGATCTGTAGAAGATGAGATTCAATGTTGCCCAACTGCTCAAGGCCGCGCCCGGCGCGAGCAGAGAATACGAACTAGACGAAGACATCACCGGCATTGACCAGGACCTCGAGGTCAGCGCTCCGTTGGTTGGCAAGGTCAGATTCCTGCGCCTTGGCGAAGGCATTCTGGTAACCGGTCAGCTTAGGACGCGGGTGCGCATGCCCTGTCGACGCTGTCTGACTGACGTTGAAGCACCTGTTGAGCTGCACCTCGAGGAGCAGTTCCGCCCGTCGATTGACATCATCTCCGGTCGGCCGATTCCGCTGGAGGACGGCCAGGACGAAGCAGCGCGTACTGACGAGCGCCACATGCTCGACCTGACCGAAGTCGTCCGCCAGAACCTGGTGCTCGCCCTGCCGGTGTCGCCCCTGTGTAAAACGGACTGCCGCGGGCTATGCCCCGTCTGTGGAAGCAACTTGAATGACGGTGACTGCGGCTGCCAGCGAGCAGTCGAAGACTCGCGACTATCGATCTTGCGTGATCTGTAGTAATCAGTCGGAAAGGAGTATGTAAGTGGCCCTACCAAAGAGAAAGACGGCCAAGGGTGCACGCGACCGCCGGCGCTCGCATCTCGCGTTGACGCCGGAGCAGCTTGTGCCCTGCCCCAAGTGCCACGAGATGCGCCTGGCGCACCACGTCTGCCCCAACTGTGGCACCTACAAGGGTTCTGAGGTCATTGAAGTCAAGACCAAGAAGAAAGAATAGGGGCGGTGTTCCAAAGAGCAAGGCCGTGCGCGGGTGCAACCAGCCAACACGGCCTTTGTTCGCTTATGGACGGTAGTCGTCGCTGCCACGGGTCGGCTCATTCGCCAGAGCACGCACCCCTAACCAAGGTCTGATAAGGATGCTATGATTCACACAGCGCTATGCGACCTCTTGCGAATCGATCATCCCATCCTGCAGGGCGGCATGGCCTGGGTCACTACACCTGACCTGGTTGTGGCGGTCTCAGAGGCGGGAGGATTGGGCATCATTGGTGCCGGCAACGCTCCCCCCGACTTGGTCGAACAATACGTGAAGCAGGTCAAGGCGCGCACATCCCGGCCATTCGGGCTGAATTTCCCCATGTTCTCGCCATACCTCGACGAGGTCGTGGCTATCTGCATCCGCGAGAAGGTACCGGTTGTAACTACTGGCGCCGGAAACCCCAGCGCCTACATCGCTCCACTGAAACAGGCTGGAACGCGGGTCATTCCGGTCGTTGCCTCGGTAGCTCTGGCCAAGCGCCTCGAGCGAGCCGGTGCCGATGCTCTCGTTGCCGAAGGCGGCGAGGCGGGCGGGCACATCGGTGATGTCTACACCTTCCCTCTGGTTCCGCAGGTCGTAGACGCGGTGCGCATCCCGGTCATCGCCGCGGGCGGCATCGCCGACGGACGTGGTCTGGCGGCAGCACTGGCCCTGGGAGCAAGTGGCATTCAGATGGGCACTCGCTTCATTTGCACTACCGAGTGCGCCGTTCATCTCAACTACAAAGAGATGATCGTCAAGGCGGGTGACCGTTCGACCATCACTACTGGCCACAGCCTGGGACACCCAGTGCGTGCCCTGCGCAACCCGATGACGCGCAAGTTCGAGGAGATGGAGAAGCAGTCGCTTACCCAGGAGCAGCTAATCGAGTTTGGCACGGGCAAACTCAAGGCCGCCGTTGACGGTGACATGATCGAGGGCTCTTTTATGGCCGGCCAGAGCTGCGGCCTGGTGAACGACATTCTGCCCTGCGCCGAACTCATCCGGCGCACGGTGGCGGACGCCGAAGAGGTACTGCTGCGTTTGCCTCGATTCATCTCGAGCCCCGGTGGTACCCGGTGAGCGACACTCGTCTACAAGCCCTGGGCAAGCTGGCCCTGGTCTTTCCCGGGCAGGGCACTCAGCACGTCGGTATGGGGCAGGAGCTGTATGCTTCCTACCCGGAGGCACGGCGGCTGTTCGACCAGGCCGATGATTCGCTCGGGTTCTCCCTCTCCAGGCTCTGCTTCGAGGGGCCCGAGACGGACCTAGGTGACACGTCCAACGCACAGCCTGCTATTCTGACCGTAAGCGCCGCGCTACTGGCGCTGCTCCAGTCCCGTCTTGGCGACGAGCTGACTCCATGCTTTGTAGCCGGCCATAGTCTGGGCGAGTTCACTGCTTACTACGCCGCCGGTGCACTTGGCTTCACAGAGTCAATCCGCCTTGTGCGCCTCCGTGGCGAGTTGATGAAGCAGGCCGGAGAACAGAACCCGGGAGCAATGGCTGCCATCCTGGGTCTGGATCCGGAGACGCTGCGCTCGGTCTGCACGGAATCGGGAGAGGTGTGGCTGGCCAACGACAACTGCCCCGGGCAGACCGTTCTATCGGGAACCAGAGCCTCTTTGGCTCAGGCCCTCCAACGGGCCGGAGAAAAGGGTGCCCGACGAGTGGTTCCTTTGGCCGTGAGCATACCAGGTCATTGCCCGCTGATGGCTCCAGCGGCTGGCTTACTTGCCGAGTACATCCGCGACGTTCCGTTTCAGCCTGCGGCAATACCAGTCATCGCCAATGCCACTGGCCGTCCGATTGTCGAGCCGGAGGAGATTCGCGCCGAGATCATCGCCCACCTCACCTCGGGGGTACAGTGGGCCGACTCGGTACGCTATATGATCGACGCGGGAGTACGCGCTTTTCTCGAGGTCGGACCCAAAAGCGTGTTGTGTGGCCTGATACGCCAGATCGACCGCACGGTTCAGGTTCTGAACGTCAGCACCTTCGCTGACATCGCTGCGCTGGGAGCGTGATTGATGAGCAAGCTCGAAGGTCAGGTAGCGGTTGTTACCGGTGCCTCTCGCGGCATCGGACGCGCGATTGCGATCAAGTTGGCCAGTATGGGAGCCAGAGTCGTCGTGAACTATCGCAGCAATCAGGCTGCAGCCGAGCAGGTTCTTGACCTCATTCGCCAACAGGGCGGACAGGCCATTGCTGTCCAGGCCGACGTCAGCGTCTTCGCTGATGCGCAGCGCTTGATCCAGACCGCGCTGGACCAGTGGGGCAAGGTCGACATCCTGGTGAACAACGCCGGCACCACCCGTGACACTTTGCTGGTACGTATGACCGAAGAAGACTGGGATCTCGTTCTCGACACCGACCTCAAAAGCGCCTTCAATTGTACCAAGGCTGCACAGAGACCAATGATCAAGCAGCGTTATGGGCGCATCGTCAACATCAGTTCCGTGGCCGGAATTGCCGGCAACGCCGGCCAGGCCAACTACACTGCCGCCAAGGCGGGCCTCATTGGGTTCACCAAAGCTGTGGCCAAAGAGGTCGGCTCCCGCAATATCACGGTGAATGCCATAGCCCCGGGCTACATTCCCACGGACCTCAGCTCGAGCATCCCACCCGAATTGATTGCCAAGGGTATGGATATGACGCCCCTGGGCCACCCGGGCACTACTGAGGATATCGCCAACGCGGTCGCGTTTCTGGTTTCTGACGACGCCAGCTATATCACCGGCCAGGTCCTGGCCGTTGATGGCGGCCTGACGATGTAAGTCGGACCAACTAGGAGGAATGACATGGCGGAACGAAAACTCGGTACCGTCGCCATTTCACCGGCGGTACTCTCTACCATCGCCCGTATGACCGCATTGTCTGTGCCAGGCGTGGTCAGGATGAGCCCCATCGGGGTCGACCGTTTGTTGAGCCCTCGTCGCGCCGACGGGGTCAAGGTTCAGCTAGTCGACGAGACCGTGGTCCTCGATCTCTACCTTGTCGCAGCCACTGACACGAACCTGCTGCAGCTCAGCCGGGAGATACAATCCAAGGTCACCCGTGCGATCCACGACATCGTCGGTATGCCCGTACAAGAGGTCAACGTACACATTCTGGACGTTGCGGATCCTCCGTCTCTACATGCTGACCCTGCGGCGGAGGACTCGCAGAACTAGGACGCTAGCCCGTGAAGATCAGGCGTCAGGCGCGAATTCTCGCCCTGCAAGCACTTTTCGAAGTTGATAGCGTGAATCACCCGGTAGAGGCAGTCCTGGCACAGCGGTTGGAGGACAAACCCCTCCCGCCCGACGGCGAGGTTTTCGCCAGGGCGCTGGTGCTGGGCGTACTCGAGCACCAGTCGGAGCTGGACAAACTCATTGCTGCCATTGCCTCCGACTGGCCGTTGGAGCAGATGGCCATCATCGACCGCAACATCCTGCGCATGGCCATCCACGAAATCACCCTCGATGAGCAGACTCCGACCAAAGTGGCCATCAATGAGGCTGTGGAGCTGGCTAAACTCTTCGGGAGTGAAAGCTCGCGCCGCTTTGTCAACGGGGTTCTGGGCACGCTTGTTTCGCAGCAGAGTCAGCCGGCTCGCTCCAAACCGCGCAGTGCCTCGCGCCGGAAAGCCCAGAACGACTCACCAAGCAAGGAAAGCACGTAATGGCCAACCAAGGGCAAATGTCAATCATGGAGCACCTGGACGAACTCAGATCCAGGCTGCTCAAGAGCATTATCGCCTTAGCGATTACCACTTCTCTGTCTTTCGCCGTTACTGAAAAGCTGATGGCATACCTCATCGCCCCGGCAGGGATCAAGCCGGTCTTTTTGCGACCGACAGAGATGTTCGTCACCTACTTCAAGGTGGCCCTGATGGCCGGCGCAGTCCTGGCGATGCCATTTCTGGTGTACCAGTTGGTTCAGTACATTTGGCCCGGCTTGCAGAAGAGCGAACGCAGGTACGTTGGGATTGTTGTGCCGGGAGCCACGGTGTCTTTTGTCGCCGGCGTAGCTTTTACCTACTACATCGCTTTGCCCTTTGCCTTGCGCTACCTCGTGTCTTTCGGTGGTAACCTGGTCGAGGCACAGTGGGCCATTGGCGAGTACATTTCGTTCGTCACCAGCCTGCTGTTCTGGTCGGGCGTGGTGTTTGAAACGCCGCTGCTGATGTTCTTCCTGGCCCGCCTGGGCGTCGTGACACCCAAGTTCCTGAGCAGCAATCGCCGCTACGCCATCATTATCATCGCCGTTGTGGCAGCAGTAGTCACGCCAACTCCTGACCCCTTCAATATGGGCGTCGTGATGGTGCCGCTGCTGGCGATGTACGAAATCGGCATCATCCTGGCCAAGATCGCCTACCGCGAGCGCCAGCAAAAAGCCCGCGTCAAAGCTGGGGCAGACGGACAGCAGCCGTGACGGTCCTCCGCAGCTATGACGAAATGCTACAGGCAGCAGCGCAGGCGGGACCGGTCCCGGTTGTGATCGCCGCAGCCCACGAGCACGAGGTACTCCTTGCCGCCAGTGAGGCCCAGTCTCGCGGCATCGTGCGCGCTACGCTCGTGGGAGACAAGTCAGCCATCCAGCGAATGGCCCGCGAGCACCGTCTGGATCTCGCTGGCATGCCCATTGTCGACGAGCCGGACCACCGCGCTGCGGCCAACAGGGCAATGGAGATCGTGGCCTCTGGCGAGGCCAGGGTCGCCGTGAAGGGACAGGTGCAGACGCCGGTTTTCCTGCACGCCGCACTGCGGCGTGAGGCCGGGCTGCGCACGGAGCGACTCGTCACCCACGTCGGCGTCTTTGAGGTTCCAGGGTTCGACCGGCTGCTGTTCATCACCGATGGCGGCGTGGTGCTCTTTCCCACCCTGGAGCAGAAAGTAGAGATCGTAAGCAACGCCATCGCCGTTGCGCGCGGTCTGGGCGTGTCCACGCCCCGCGTGGCGCTGCTGGCAGCGGCCGATGAGGTGCTCGACGAGCTTCCGGTGACCGTCGAAATCGCGACCATCGTAGCGCTGCAGGAACGGTGGCAGGCCGAAGGAGCCATCGTCGGCGGCCCGTTTCTTCTGGACACGGCTGTCTCGCCCGATATTGCCAGGGCGAGGCAAAGGGGGGGACGAGTAGCTGGCCAGGCCGAGGTTCTCGTCGGCCCCGATGTCCAGTCCGTGAACACCATGGCCAAAGGCATCACCTACTTTGCCGGCGGCCGAATGGCCGGGCTCGTGGTGGGAGCCAGGGTCCCACTGGTAGTCGGCTCGCGTGCCGACCCGCCCCGTACCAGGTTGGTCTGCATCGCGGCCGGGGCGCTGCTCGCTGCGCGGACCCTTGCGTCCTGAGCGAACAGCGCATACAATCTAGTAAGGCATAGACGACATCAACGAGGAGAACAGTCAATGACCAGGACACGTGTCATCATCATGGGCGCCGCGGGCAGGGATTTCCACAACTTTAACCTGTGCTTTCGCGGCAACGCGGCCTACGACGTAGTTGCCTTCACGGCAACCCAGATCCCCAACATCGAGGGCCGCACTTATCCCCCCGAGCTGGCTGGCCAGCTCTATCCAGCAGGGATCCCCATCTACCCCGAAAGCGACCTCGTCGACCTGATCCGCAAACACAACGCCGACCAGGTCGTCTTTGCCTACAGTGACGTGCCGCACGAATCCGTCATGCACAAAGCATCGCTGGTCCTTGCCACCGGAGCCGATTTCCGGCTGATGGGCGCCCGTGATACCATGCTCAAGTCTTCCGCGCCCGTCGTGTCGGTGTGTGCGGTGCGCACTGGCAGCGGCAAGAGCCAGACCACGCGTCGCATCTCGGACATCCTCCGACAGATGGACAAGCGCCTGGTAGCTGTCCGCCATCCTATGCCCTATGGCAACCTGGTGAAACAGGCCTGCCAGCGCTTTGCCACCTACGAAGACCTCGACCGCCACGAGTGCACCATCGAGGAGCGTGAGGAATACGAGCCGCACCTCGACCGTGGCACGATTGTCTATGCTGGCGTCGATTATGAGTTGATCCTGCGCAGCGCAGAGAAGGAAGCCGACGTCGTCCTCTGGGACGGCGGCAACAACGATCTGCCGTTCTTCAAGCCCGACCTGCACATCGTTGTCGCCGATCCGCACCGCGCCGGCCACGAGCTGCGCTACCACCCCGGTGAGGCCAATCTGCGCATGGCCGATGTCGTCGTCATCAACAAGATAGACACGTCCGAGCCAGAAAAGATCGAGCTGGTGCGCGCCAACATCAGGGCCATCAACTCGAAGGCCATCGTCATCGACGCGGCCTCGCCTATCTTTGTGGACGATCCCCAGGCCATCCGCGGCGCCAAGGTACTCGTCGTCGAGGACGGCCCAACCCTGACCCACGGCGAAATGACCTACGGTGCGGGAATCGTCGCCGCGCGCCGTTACGGTGCGGCAGAAATCATCGACCCGCGCCCGTACGCGGTGCGCTCCATCGCCGCCACATTCCAGAAGTACCCGGGTACCGGAACTCTGCTTCCGGCTATGGGTTACGGGCCCCAGCAGGTTCAGGACCTGGAAGACACCATCAACGCCACTCCCTGTGATCTGGTCATCATTGCCACACCCATCGACCTGCGGCGTGTGCTCAAGATCAATCGACCCACACAGCGCGTCAGGTACGAGCTGCAGGAGATCGGCCAACCCACTCTGCAGGAGGTACTGAGCAAGGCCATCTCCTAGGCCTACCACACGCGGTGCCGCAGGACCCCATGCAAGGAGGCAACTATGGAGGTTCTGGCGCAAGGCAACGGCGAGCTGATCGGCTGGCACGATCCCGACGAGAACCGCGAATGGGTCCGCGAGAACAAGTCGCGAGAGCTCAAGGACAAACGGCTGTCCATGGCCGAGGCCGTGGACAAATACGTGCCCGATGGCGCCTTTCTGGCCTCGGGCGGATTCGGCCATGTGCGCGTCTCCATGGCCGCCATCTATGAGCTCATCCGACAACGGCGCAGGCACCTGACCCTCGCTGGCAAGACCGCGGTTCACGATGCCGACATCCTGATTGCCTCTGGCGTCGTGGACCGTGTCGAAGTGGCCTATATGTTTGGCCACGAGTTGCGTGGCCTCTCCCCCGCTTCGCGGCGCGCTGTCGAGACCGGTCAGTGCCAGGTGATAGGTGAGATCAGCAACGCCGCGTACCAGTGGCGTTTCCTCGCCGCCGCGATGGGCCTCCCCTTTATGCCCACGCGCAACATGCTGGGCACCGACACGCTCAAGCACAGCTCGGCCAAAGTCGTGCAAGATCCCTTCAGCGGCAAGCCGGTGTGCCTGGTTCCGGCCTGCTATCCCGATGTGGCCATCATCCACGTGCCGCGCTGTGATTGCTACGGCAACGCCCAGGTCGACGGCATACTGATCGAGGATGTTGAACTGGCCCGTGCTGCCCGGCGGCTCATTCTCACCACTGAGGCCATTGTGCCAGACTCGGAGATCCGGCGGCAGCCCTGGCGCACCGTCATCCCCTTCTTCTACGTAGACGCGGTGGTGGAGGTGCCCTACGGGGCGCATCCGTGCAACATGCCGCTGCTCTACTCCTTCGACGAGGAACATATCGCTCACTGGCTATCTGTGTCGCGCACACCAGAAGGCACACAGCAGTACTTTCAGCAGTACGTGTACGGGGTCAAGGATTTCGCCGAATACCTCGAACTGGTCGGCGGCACAGCCAAACTGCACTACTTGCGCGAGGTAGAGGAACTGCGCGCACCACCCGTCGCCCCCTGGGCCAAGACCTCCGCACCCAAACCTGCCGCTGACTCGGGAAAGAAGGAGTAGAGCCATGACCATCGACTACACTCCGACCGAATTGATGGCCACCGTCGCCAGCCGCCTGCTCGAGAACGGCAAGTCGGTCTTTGTGGGCACGGGGCTGCCCATCATTGCCGCCACGCTGGCCCAGCGCACGCACGCTCCGAACCTGCTGATTGTGTTCGAGGCCGGCGGCATCGGCCCCCACGTGCCAATTTTGCCCATCTCGGTCGGCGACTCGCGCACCTTCCACCAGGCCATCGCGGCCACCAGCATGCACGACGTGATGTCGTCGGCGCAGGCCGGCTACACCGATTTTGGCTTTCTGGGCGCGGCGATGATCGACGCCTACGGCAACATCAACACCACCGTGATTGGCCACCATGCCCACCCTTCATCGCGCCTGCCCGGCAGCGGCGGGGCCAACGATGTCGGCTCCTTTGCCTGGCGAACGATCATCATCATGCGCCAGGAAAAGCGCCGCTTTATGAAAGAGATCGACTTTGTCACCACTCCCGGCTATCTCACCGGACGGGGCGCCCGTGAGGCGGCTGGCCTGCCAGCAGGCACAGGTCCCTGGCGCGTCATCACCCAGCTCGGGGTGTACGGGTTCCACGAGACGTCCAAACAGCTCCAGCTCATCGCGCTCCACCCGGGCGTGACCGTCGAACAGGTACAGGAGAACAGCGAGTTCGAAATCCTGCTGGCCGATCAGATTGGCACCACAGAACCGCCCACGCAACTGCAGCGGCGCATCCTCCACGAGATTGACCCGCTCGGCATCGCCATTGGCAAGTGACTCATACCGGCCGACAAGGAGGAACGGACAATGGAGTTCGAGCTGACCGAAGAACAGCAGATGATCCGCCGCATGGTGCGCGAGTTTGCCGAGAAGGAGATCCGCCCCATCGCGCGCGAAATCGATGCCAGGGGCGAGTTCCCGTGGGAGGTCATCCGCAAGATGGCCGGCCTGGGGCTGCTCGGTCTGCCCATCCCCGAGCAGTACGGCGGGTCTGGTGCCGACACGGTGTCCTACGCCATTGCCGTGGAGGAAGTCTCGCGGGTTTCCGGCTCTATCGGCATCACTATGGCCGCTCACACCTCGCTGGGGCTCTACCCTCTGTACCGCTTTGGCAGCGAGGAACAAAAGAACCAGTACTTGCCCCGCCTTGCCTCTGGTGAAGGGCTGGCCGCCTTTGGCCTGACCGAGCCAGAGGCCGGTTCTGACGCGGGAGGGGTCAAGACCACGGCGGTTCTCGACGGCGACCAGTGGGTGCTCAACGGCCAAAAGACGTTCATCACCTCCGGGTCCATCGCCGACGTGGTCATCATCGCCGCCTTGACCGACAAGGCGGCCGGCACGCGCGGCATCAGCAATTTCATCGTCGAGAAGGGCACGCCGGGCTTTAGGCCGGGCCGCGACGAGGACAAGATGGGTCTGAAGGGTTCGGTCACCTCGGAGCTCTTCTTCGAGGACTGTCGCGTGCCGAAAGCAAACCTGCTCGGTCAGGTCGGCGAGGGTTTCAAGCAGTTCCTCATCACGCTCGACGGTGGGCGCATCAGCATCGGGGCGATGGCCCTGGGGCTGGCCCAGGGGGCGCTCGACGCCGCCATCAAGTACTCCAAGGAGCGGGTGCAGTTCGGCCAGCCCATCGCCCGCTTCCAGGCCATCCAGTGGATGATCGCCGATATGGCTACCGAGATCGAAGCGGCGCGATGGATGATCTACCGTGCGGCGTGGCTCAAGGACAAGGGCGGCCGCTTCACCAAAGAAGCGGCGATGGCCAAGCTCTACGCGTCAGAGGCGGCCGAACGCGCCTGCTTCAAGGCCATTCAGATTCACGGCGGGTATGGCTATATGAGCGAATACGACGTGGAGCGCATCTACCGTGACAATCGCCTGACCACCATCGGCGAGGGCACCAGCGAGATCCAACGGCTGGTGATTGCGCGGCAGGTGCTGGGAGAGGTTTAGGAACACTCAGCCTAGGCTATGCCGTCGACGCACCAAACGCACGCACAGGCAGAGCCAGGCCGGCACCGAGACGCGCCCGCTACACCAGGCGCGGCATACCCTGGCTGGCACTCTTGTGCTCGCCCGGACCAAGCCCGGGCTTGACCAACAAGGACGGTTGAATGTGGCAGAGCGGCGCTGGGTCAGGATCGTACTGGTGGCGAGTCTGTCCGCCTGTCTGCTCTCGGCCTGCATTGCAGCCCTGCCGTCCCGCCATCCCCAGCCTTTGGCGGCAGTTGAGGGCCTGCTGCCCGCCTCCGACAGCAAGAACGTGCTGGTGGTCGGCCAGCTCGGTGGAGCAACGCAGGCGGTAGCGCTCCGGGGCGACCGCGCTTACGCGGGCGTTGGCCCGCGGCTGGCCATTCTCGACGTCTCCACGCCGACTGCCCCCGTTCTCCTGGGGCGCAGCGGCGTTCTGCCCGGCCTGGTGTGGGACGTCGCTCTCGACGGCCGCTACGCCTACATCGCTTGCGGCGATGGCGGATTGCGCATCGTCGACGTGGGCAACCCGGCCGCCACCGTCGAGATTGGTTACTACGACACCCCGGGATCCGCACGCGCCGTCGTGCTGGCCGGGCGCTACGCCTACGTTGCCGATGATACGCGCGGCCTGCGCATCATCGACGTGACCAACCCCGCTTCTCCGCGTGAAGTGGGTTTCTACGACACCCCGGGCAACGCAGCAGGGCTCGCCGTTGCCGGTCACTATGCCTACGTGGCCGATTTCGCCAGGGGTCTGCGCATCATCGACGTGGCCTACCCGGCCGTACCGGTCGAGGTCGGCTTTTACGACACGCCAGGGTGGGCCCAGGCCGTCGCCCTGGGTGGACACTATGCCTGCGTCGCCGACGCCTGGGCCGGCCTGCGTATCATCGACGTGGCCGACCCGGCGGCACCGCAACAGGTCGGCTTCCTTGACACGCCAGGGTACGCCCAGGCCGTCTCGCTGGCCGGACACTATGCCTACATAGCTGACGCCTGGGCCGGCCTGCGCATTGTCGACTTGGCCGATCCTACTGCTCCCATCGAAGTCGGCTCTTGCGACACGCCCGGTCCCGCCTCTGGCCTGACCCTGGCCGGCCAGTTGGCCTACATCGCTTCAGGCAACGCCGGCCTGCGCATCGTCGATGTGGGCCACCCCACCGACCCGGCCGAGATCGGCCGCTACGAGACGCCGCTCTCGGCCCGTGGCGTGGCGCTCAGCGGGCGCTATGCCTCTGTCGCCGACTGGCACGCCGGCCTGCACGTCATCGACGTGGCCAATCCGGCGGCACCGCTCAAGGTCGGTTCCTGCGCTACGGCAGGACATGCCGAAGGCGTCGCCACCGGCGGGCACTATGCCTACGTTGCCGACGGCTCCGCCGGCCTGCGCATCATCGACCTGGCCAGGCCTGCCGCCCCCGTCGAAATCGGCTCTGGCGACACGCCGGGCTATGCCGAGGGCGTGGCGGCCGACGGACGCTATGCCTGCGTTGCCGACGCCTGGGCCGGCCTGCGCATCATCGACCTGGCCAACCCGTCGAGGCCAATCGAGGTTGGCTTCTACGATACTCCCGGAAACGCTTGCGCCGTCGCGCTGAGCGGGCGCCTGGCTTACGTCGGCGATGGCAGCGCCGGTCTGCGCATCATCGACATCGCCAATCCAGCCGCCCCGCTCGAGGTCGACTCCTACGACACGCCAGGCTCCGCTTGCGGCGTGGCCCTGAGCGCCGCTTACGCCTACGTTGCCGATGGCCATCGCGGCCTGCGCATCATCGACGTGTCCAACCCGACCGCACCAGTCGAAGTGGGCTTTTGCGATACGCCCGGATCGGCCTCTGGCGTGGCGCTGGCCGGCTACTATGCCTATGTCGCCGCTGGCGACGGCGGCCTGCGCATTATCGACGTGGCCAACCCGGCCGCCCCGCACGAGGTCGCCTTTTACGATACGGCAGGCACCGCGTCTGGCGTGGCGCTCCATGGCGGCCTGGCCTACGTCGCCGATGAGAGCGGAGGGCTGATCATCCTGCGCCTGTTCCGCGGCCGGGGTCAGCGGCACTGGCCGGTGCAGGAGCACTGAATCCTGGCCGGGATTGTTTGGCAGCGCGGCGGTTTCGAGCTAGACTATGCCAGAGTCGCCCAGCGGCCAGGTGATCCGGAAGGAGATGCGAATGCTGACCGAATACATACGCGCGGCGATGCACCGCGCGGTCTACGAGATCCTATCAGATGGCACCTACTATGGCGAGGTGCCGGCCTTTCAGGGAGTGTATTCGAACGCCACCTCCCTCGAGGAGTGCCGCAGCCTGCTCCAGGAGGTCCTGGAGGGTTGGATTGTACTGGGTTTGCGCCTGGGTCATCGCCTGCCCGTCGTGGACGGAGTGGAGTTGACTGCCGGGCTCGAGGTGGCTTGATGTCTGCCGCGGAGCTGATCAGGCGCAAAGAGCTCCGCCACCGCCGGCATCAGCCACAGTCAGTCACCGGGAGTTGAGACCGAATAGTCCGACCACCATCCCCCCCGGCCTGGACCGGGGGTCATTCTTAACGGCAAGGAGGCCGAATGTGAAGCCGCGCTGCTCTACCTGGTTCGCGCTCGCTCTCACCCTCTCTCTGTGTCTGGGCGCAATGCCCGCGGCGGCTCAGCCGCCGCCTGATCCTGCCTTCTCTGCCCCGGTAGTCGAAGCGTCTCTCGCCGCGCCAATCAGCAAGAACGTCGAGCTCGTCGGACAGTTTGGCGGAACGGCTGCTGCCGTCGCGGTTCAGGGCAACTATGCCTATGTGGGCGTTGGCCCGCGGCTGGTCATTCTGGACGTCTCCAATCCCGCTGCCCCCGTCCTTCTGGGACGCACGGACGTACTGCCCGGCGTGGTGCAGGACGTGGCCGTGGACGGCCACTATGCCTACGTCGCGGACTGGGACGCGGGCCTGCGCATCATCGACATCGCCAACCCGGCCGCTCCCACCGAGGTCGGTTTCTACGACACGCCGGGCAATGCCAAGGGCGTCGCCCTGGCCGGACACTATGCCTACGTCGCGGATGGGTGGTGGGGCCTGCGCATCATCGACATCGCCAACCCCGCCGCTCCCACCGCGGTCGGGTTCTACGACACGCCGGGCTATGCGCAGGGCGTCGCCCTGGCCGGACACTATGCCTACGTCGCCGATGGGGACGCGGGCCTGCGCATCGTCGACATCGCCAACCCCGCCGCTCCCACCGCGGTCGGTTTCTACGACACGCCGGGCTATGCGCGGGGCGTGGCCCTGGCCGGACACTATGCCTACGTCGCGGATGACGACGCGGGCCTGCGCATCATCGACATCGCCAACCCCGCCGCTCCCAGCGAGGTCGGTTTCTACACCACGCCGGGCTATGCGCTGGGCGTCGCCCTGGCCGGAGCCTATGCCTACGTCGCGGATTTCTGGTCGGGCCTGCGCATCATCGACATCGCCAACCCCGCTGCTCCCACCGAGGTCGGTTTCTGCGACACGCCGGGCGATGCGGTGGGCGTCGCCGTGGCCGGACACTATGCCTTCGTCGCGGATGGGGGCGGCGGCCTGCGCATCATCGACATCGCCAACCCCGCCGCTCCGACCGCGGTGGGTTTCTACGACACGCCGGGCTATGCGCAGGGCGTTGCCCTGGCCGCACACTATGCCTGCGTCGCGGATGGGGAGGGTGGTCTGGCCATCCTGCGCCCGCTGCGCGACAAGTTCACTGTCACCCTGCTTCCCGAGGGCGGCACCGTGGCGTCAACGGCCAGGGACGCCTACTTGGTGTTCCCCTCCGGTTCGTTCACTTCCACCATCAGCCTGACCTACCGCCAGCTCTGGCTCGATGAGAACACGGGCCCGCTTGCCGGCATCGGCCGCACCTTTGAGCTGAGCGCGGTCTATCGAGACACGGGCCAGGCCGCGCAGCTAGGGCCGGGGCAGAGTTTCACCGCGACCCTGCACTATACGGACGCCGAGCGCGGCGGGGCCATCGAGAGCACGCTGGCTCTGTATAGCTGGGATGGCAGTGCCTGGGTCAGGGAACCGACCAGTGTGCTCGATGCGGGAACCAACACCATCACCGCTGCCCCGAACCATCTGGGCCTCTTTGCGGTGCTGGGGAACACGCTCCGCCTGACATTGCCGGTGGTGGTCAAGAGGAACTGAGTCAGGGCTGCCAGCCGCCCCGTCGAAGAGGTGGGGGCGAACGGCGAATCTGGGCCACGAATGCACGAACGCGCCCTGTCCGATTCGTGTATTCGTGACCCTATTCGTCGTCGGCCTTTTCTAGGGCCTGATCGATATCCCGCAGCGGTCAGGATAGGTACAATGAGCGGCGCGATGGCAATGGCGGAAAGTCAGCAGCGGCCGAGCGCGGCTGCTTCAAGGCCGTCCTGATTCACGGCGGCGGCGGCAAAAGGAACACGACGCGGAGCGCATCTACCGCGACAATCGTCGCACCGTCACTGGTGAGGCCACGAGCGCGATTCAGCGGTTGGTCATCGCGCGGCAGGTGCTGGGAAAGGTGTAGGGAGTGATCGTATCACGCGTTGCGGAAATCACCCGACCCTGCTATAATGCGTTTGGAACAGGTACATGGCTCCCTAACCGGATCGAGGTAGGCACGAATGAAGCGCGAGTTCTATGTGGTGATCGAACGAGACGAGACCGGGCTGTATGTTGGCGAAGTCCCGCAATTGCGCGGATGCTACACCCAGGCGAGGACACTGGATGAGCTGCTGAAGAACATTCAGGAGGTCATCGAGCTGTGCCTGGAGGATTCGCCCGAGACCAGGCCCCTTCCCGAGTTTGTAGGAGTGCAGAAGGTTCTGGTCTGATGCCAGGGCTGCCCGTCGTGCCAGCGAGAGATGTGATCCATCTGCTCGAGCGGATGGGCTTTCAGGTCGTGCGGCAGAGGGGCAGCCACGTTCGGCTGAGGCACCCGGATGGGCGTGTGGTCACGGTTCCAGTGCACTCTGGAGAGGACATTGGTCCCGGTCTGTTGCGCAAGATACTTCGCGACGCCAGAGTGCCCCCGGAAGAACTGTCCGAGTTGTTGCACAAGAGGTAGGTCGGGCCAGCGTTCACCGCTCGCCCTGATCTGCCGAAATACCACCGCAAGGAGGCGGAAGATGAGACTGCGCTCTGGTATTGGCTTCGCGCTCGCTCTCACCCTCTCTCTGTGTCTGGGCGCAATGCCCGCGGCGGCTCAGCCGCCCCCTGGTCCTGCGTTGTCTTCTCCGGTAGTCGAAGCCTCAGTCGCCGCGCCAATCAGCAAGAACGTCGAGCTCGTCGGACAGTTTGGCGGAGCGGCGTTGGCCGTCGCGGTTCAGGGCAACTATGCCTATGTGGGTGTTGGCCCACGGCTGGTCATCCTGGACGTCTCCAATCCCGCTGCCCCCGCCGTTCTGGGACGCACGGACGTACTGCCCGGCGTGGTGCTGGACGTGGCCCTTGACGGCCACTATGCCTACGTCGCGGACTGGGACGCGGGCCTGCGCATCATCGACATCGCCAACCCGGCCGCTCCC
>MWCV01000050.1 GCA_002070215.1 Chloroflexi bacterium ADurb.Bin180
CGCACGCGAGCGCGGGTTAGAATTTGCGATTCCTGCGCCCCCGCCGGGAGACGGCAGGATCTCGACTCGCTGCGAGCTGCGCTGCCCCGACCCGAGCGCCAACCCGTACCTGGCTTTTGCGGCCATGCTCGCAGCAGGTCTGGATGGCATTCGTCGCGACCTTACCCCGCCTCCGCCGGTGGAGGAGAATGTCTATGAGCTTGACTCGACGATGCTACGGTCGCGGGCCATTATCAGCCTGCCCGGCACGCTGGAGGAAGCATTGCAGGAGCTGGAACGAGACGAGGTGATCGCTGCGGCGTTTGGTGAGCACACCTTCAAGCGCTACATCGAGGCCAAGCGGCAGGAGTGGGACGAGTACCGCTTGCAGGTCAGCTCGTGGGAGGTCGAACGCTACCTGCGCGTGCTCTAGCTCGCGGCAGTCTGGGGCGCGGCACGCAGCAGAGCGACGAATTCGGCCAGAATCATGGCCGTCGCTCCCCAGACCCGGTGCGTGCCAAACCGGTAGTGCGGCACGAGGAACGACACGCCGTCGTGCACGCTTACTTCTTCATGCACCGTCGATGGCTCGAGCAGGTCGCCCAGCGGTGCGCTGAATAGCTCGGCCACCTCGGCTGGATCCGGGTGCCAGTTCGGCTGCTCTGGGGCATAGCCCACAAAGGGGTGTACACAAAACCCGCTGTGCGGTATGTAGAGCCGACTCAGTGCACCCAGGACTTGGACAGTCGCCGTCGCCACACCCAGCTCTTCCGATGCCTCACGCAGGGCCGTCTGTTCGAATCCCTCATCCCCCGGCTCCTTTGCTCCCCCGGGCAGGGAGATCTGACCCTTGTGCGCGTGCACGGTGCTGCTGCGCACGGTCAGGGGGAACTGCAGCCCGCCCTCCGCCTGGTAAAGCAGGATGAGCACTGCCCCTTCGTGCGGGCAGGGAGCGGGAATGTCCGGCCTGTCTCCGGGACGAGGGCGAGTGGCCATGGTCAACTGGGCCGCCCGGCCCGGGAGAGGGCCGCTCAGGGCCTGGCGTACCCACTCGATGGTTGCCTGCGGTGACATGGGCCGATTGTACAGCAGGCAAGTGGAGGTCGCCAAGTGCCGCTCCACTCGGGCACTGCGGTGAGTATAATGGACGTCGAGTCCCGGCATGGCCGCCGGGCAGCATGAAAGGGGGAAGCGTGGCTATGGACGGCCGGAACCTGGATGCCCTCTGCATCAATACCATTCGCACTCTGGCTATGGATATGGTGGAACAAGCCCAGTCGGGTCATCCCGGGATGCCCATGGGCGCGGCGACGATGGCCTATGTGCTCTGGACACGCTTCCTCAGGCACAACCCGGCCGACCCCTCCTGGCCCGACCGCGACCGCTTTGTGCTCTCGGCGGGGCACGGCTGCGCCCTGCTCTATGCCCTGCTGCACCTCACTGGCTACAACCTGCCGCTGGAGCAGTTGGAAAGATTCCGTCAGTGGGGCAGCCTCACCCCGGGCCACCCCGAGCGCGGCCTGGTGCCTGGAGTCGAGACCACCACCGGCCCGCTGGGCCAGGGTTTTGCCACTGGCGTGGGTATGGCCATCGCCGAGCGTATGCTGGCAGCGCGTTTCAACCGGCCGGGATACGAGCTGGTCAATCACGATACTTACGGCATCGTCAGCGACGGCGACCTGATGGAAGGCATCAGCTCCGAGGCCGCCTCGCTGGCGGGCCATTTGAAACTGGGCCGGCTCACCTATCTCTACGACGACAACCGCATCACCATCGAGGGCTCGACCAGTCTCAGCTTCACGGAGGACGTGGCGGGCCGCTTTGCGGCCTATGGCTGGTTCGTGCAGAAGGTTAATGGCAACGACATCGAGCAGTTGACCAGGGCTTTGGAAACCGCCCGATTTCAGCACGATCAGCCTTCGCTGATCATCGCCCGCACACATATTGCCTACGGCAGCCCGCACAAGCAGGACAGTGCCGCAGCGCACGGTGCGCCCCTGGGAGCCGACGAAGTGCGGCGCACCAAAGAGGCGCTGGGCTGGCCACCGGACAGCCACTTCTGGGTGCCGCCGGAAGCGCTGGCGCACTTTCGACTGGCTCGCGAGTGCGGTGCCGAGGGCCAGAGAATGTGGGAGCAGCGCCTGGCAGAGTACCGCGGTGCCTACCCCGAGCTGGCATCCGAATGGGACCGCCGACAGAGAGGCGAACTGCCGAAGGACTGGGAAGCCGCGCTGCCTTTCTTTGGCGACGCCACGGCCACGGTCTCTACCCGCGAGGCCTCCGGCCAGGTGCTGAACTCGCTGGCCAGCCTGGTGCCAGAGCTGGTTGGCGGCTCGGCGGACCTGGCCCCGTCGAACAACACCTACCTGAAAGGCGAGGGCGAGTTCAGCGCCACCACGCCACAGGGCCGCAACCTGCACTTTGGGGTGCGAGAACATGCGATGGGGGCCATTCTCAGCGGCCTGGCGGCGCACGGCGGACTCAGGCCCTACGGCGGCACGTTCCTGGTGTTCTCCGACTATATGCGTGCGGCGATTCGCCTCGCGGCGATGATGCATCTGCCGGTGGTCTATGTGTTCACCCACGACAGCATTGGCCTCGGAGAGGACGGGCCGACGCATCAGCCGGTGGAGCACCTGGCCGCTCTGCGGGCGATGCCCAATCTCACCGTGCTGCGCCCGGCTGATGCCAATGAAACCGTCGCCGCCTGGCGCTGGGCGCTCGAGCACAGAGACGGCCCGACGGCCCTCGTGTTGAGCCGCCAGAAGCTGCCGGTGCTCGACCGCAAGGCATACGCACCGGCTTCTGGCCTCGAGCGCGGCGCCTACATCCTGACCAGGCCGGCCGGCGGGGAGCCGCGATTGATCCTCATCGCCACCGGGTCCGAGGTCAGCCTGGCTCTGGCCGTCAGCAGGGAGCTCGAGTCACGGGGCGTGCCGGTGCAGGTGGTGAGTATGCCCGGTTGGGAGCTGTTCGCCGCACAGCCGCCGGAATACCAAAAGCCGGTGCTGCCCGATTCGGCCGCGGCGCGGATGTCCATTGAGGCGGGGAGTTCTTTCGGCTGGCACCGCTGGCTCGGGACGCACGGTGAGGCAGTGGCGCTGGACCGCTTTGGAGCCTCTGCTCCGGGCGAGGTGCTCTTGGAACGGCTGGGCTTTTCCGTCGGCGCAATCGTGAACCGGGCGCTCAGGCTCATCGAGTCGACGCCGCAATGACCAGCCGGTGCGGAGTATCACCTGTCTCAAAGCGGAGCACGGCACCGTCATCCAGCCATTCCCAATCACTGAGGGGTTGGCCGTCGACCTGCACTGCCGCGGGCCTGGTCAGGCCGTGGACGCGCCACTCGATGCGCTGATAGCCCGGCACGAAGACGCCGTGCTGCCGCACGTCGAGGTGCAGCGCCTCATCGGCCAGGCGCTGGTCGAATTCGGTGACGCGCGAGTCCCCGTTGCGGTAGCCCAGGGTTAGCCCGTCGTCCTCATAAAGCACACTGTGTCCCTCTCCGGCGTAGACGTCGAGGGTGATCCTGTCCGGCAGTGGCTCTCCCGTGTGCTGGCGCAGTGGCCACAGGGGCACCACGGCACCGGCCTTGACCCACAGAGGTATTCGCTCGAGCGGTGCGTCGACGGTGATGCGCGCCGCCCCACTGCGCCTGGCGCCGCTCCACCAGTCGTACCAGGTGCCAGATGGGAGGCACACGGTGCGCGCCGTGGAACCCTGCTCCACCACCGGTGCCACCAGCAGTGAGTCGCCACAGAGGAACTCGTCTTCGGCCTGCAGTGCCGACTCGTCCGATGGGAAATCCCAGGCCAGGGGTCTGGCCAGCGGCGCGCCGGTCGTCGAGCACTGCCACAGGGCGGTATAGAGGTAGGGGAGCAGGCGATAGCGCAGCTCGATGGCGCTGCGGATGTGGCTCAGGTACGGCTCGCCAAAGGCCCAGGGCTCTTGATCCCGGCTCCAGATGGAGCAGTGGTTGCGAAACAGGGGCAGGAAGGCCCCCAACTGCGTCCAGCGCAGCAGCAGCTCGCCATCGGCATCTCCGTCAAAGCCGCCCACATCGGCCCCGGTGAAGGCCAGACCCGACAGACCCTTGCCGAGCACCATCGCTATGGACAGCCGCAGGTGATCCCAGGTGCTCTTGTTGTCGGCGGTCCAGGAGACGGCATAGCGCTGCACACCGGCCCACCCGGAGCGGGTGAGCACAAACGGCCTCAGGTTCGGCCGCAGGCGGCTCAGCCCTTCGAATGTGGCCCTGGCGGTCAATAGCCCGTACACGTTGTGGGCCTGGCGATGGTCGGCGCCTCGGCCGTCCCAATCGTGGCGAACGCAGCCGGCGAGCGAGTCGCCCGACGGCCCGATCACGGTCGGTTCGTTCATATCGTTCCAGATGCCGTCCACGCCGTCAGCGAGCAGGCCGGCGTAGAGGTCACCCCACCAGCGGCGCGCCCGTTCGGCGGTGAAATCCGGAAAGTAGGACTCGCCCGGCCACACCGGACCTCCGGCAACCTTCCCATCGGGGTAGGTGCAGAACAGGTGCTGGTCCAGCCCTTCGGCGCAGACGCGATAGCCCGGATCGGCCTTGATGCCCGGGTCGACCACGGCCACGACGCGGAGGCCCAGCGCGTGCAGGTCGGAGAGCAGCCCCGCCGGGTCGGAGAAGCGCTGCCGGTCCCAGGTGAAAGAGCGGTACCCGTCCATGTAGTGAATGTCCAGGTACAGTGCATCGCAGGGGATACGGTTCTCCCTCATCCTGGAGGCAATCTCGCGTACCCGCGATGCAGGATAGTAGCTCCAGCGGCTCTGCTGGTAGCCGAGCGCCCACAACGGCGGCAGCGGGGTACGCCCGGTGAGCTCGGTGTAGCGGTCGAGCACGTTGGCCAGCGAGGGGCCGCGGAGGAAGTAGTAGCGCAGCTCGCCGCCCTCGGCGGAATAGACCTGTTCGTCCTGCCGCGTGGCGCCCAGGTCGAGCGTGGCCCGGTGGGTATTGTCATAAAAGACGCCGCTGGCCCTGCCTGCCGCCAGTCCGAGGCAGAAGGGGATGTTCAAATAGAGTGGATCGGATCCCAGCTGATAGTTCTGGGGGTCCACGTTCCAGAGAGTCACCCGCTGGCCGCGCAGGTTCAGTCCCAGCGCTCTTTCCCCCAGCCCGTACACCTGCTGGCCGGGCAGCAGCATTGTCGACAGCGCCACTCGTTCGCCGTGCCAGGCCATGCCTTGCTGGTCGCCGTGGAGCAGGGCGCCGTTTGGGTCGAGGAAGGAGATGCGGCAGGGCGAGCGCATTACGCGGCAGGTGACCTGGCCGGTGCGAATCTCGACCGCGTCTGGCAGCTCCTCCAGCTCCACGCCAACCGGTGGCCAGTCGCACGCCGGTTTGGCGACGGCGTAGGAGAAGGGTTCTTCAAAGACACCAGCCGTTGAGCAGCGCACCAGGAGGAGATCAGCGGCCAGCACGGTGATCTGCACGGTGGCTCGTTCGCAGTGCAGAGTCACCACTCGGCCAGCTCGCTCAGTGGACAGGACCGCGCCCGGGGTGTTCCAGCCGGCCAGGTCCTCCGGCGGGGTCGGGGCTGAAGCGGGCCGGCGGCCGAACACGGCCATCAGCCCCTGCAGCAGAGACGGAGACGACCGGCCGCCGGCGAAACTGCCCTCGTAAAAGGCGCGTCGCAGCGGGTAGAGGGCGGACTGCAGGGTGTTGCTCAACCCAACGGCGCGAATGCCACGCCACGCGTGGGCCAGGAGACCTTCGTCAGGCGGCATCGACAGTCACTCCTCTGCGGACGCGGGGCTGTTCGTGGGGGCAATGGCCGGTTGGCTCAGCCGTCCGCGTGCCGCTTTTTCTCGTTCTCTTTCTTGAACTCGTCGTACACGCGCTCCACCGAAGCGCGAATACGCCGCTCGACCTCTTCCCTCCTGCTGGACGGGAAGGGGAAAAAGTCCTGCATGCGCACCCTGTCCACTGACTCGCGGCGGGTGCAGCCATTGGCAAAGCAGTCGTAGACGCGCTCGCGCATCTTGCTGATATAGTCAGAGAGGATCTCTGTGGCCAGCGGGTGGCACGGCTCGCCCCGCCCGGGCACGATCAGCTCGACCTCTTTGAGTCGGCGGATGACCTCCAACGCGTGGAGCCAGCGCATGCTGTTGGCCTGAGAGAGGTTGGGATGCTCGCCGTTGACCACCACATCGCCAGCAAAAAGCACCTTCTCGCGCGGCATCTGCACGACAATGCTGGCCGGAGTGTGGCCCCCCGCATAGAGCAGGCGGAAGGCACGTCCCGACTTGAAGACGGACATATCGGCGGTGAGGGTCAGCTCGGGGTGCACGATGCGCGTCTTGGGCAGTTCGGCCAGGGCCTGGACATCACAATCACTATAGTGAGCGAGCTGGCGCTGCAAGAACTGCTCGTCATAGCGCTCCAGCTCTGACCAGGTGTTCTGGTGCGCGATGGTGGTTGTGGCGGGAAAGAAACAGCCACCCAGCACGCGTTCGAGCTTGTAATCGGTGTTGATAAGCAGAGTGATGCCCTTCTTGGTGGTCGAGGTGATCTTGCGCAGCCAGTCCCAGGCGTCCTTGGGCATCATCGGCGAGTCGACGAGCACTGCTCCCTCTTCGGTCACTGCAAAACCGACGTTGCCGGAGCAATAGCTCGTCTCGCAATAGACGCCGGAAGCAATTTCCTTCATTTTGACTCCCCTCAGTGCTCGGTCAGTGAGTGAAAGGCCCGTTCGAGTGCCTCTGCCAGGCGCTGGCCGGGAAAGCCGCCGCCCTGCGCCAGGTCCGCCTGTCCACCGCCCTTGCCTTCGAACTCCTGGCAGGTCTGGCTTACCAGGCCGGCCATATCGGTGCCAGCATCGCTGCTTCTGGCGAACACCACCCTCGCCAGCTCGCCGCCGGTTCCCAGCAGGGCGACAACCCCGGGCGTGGCGGTGAGCAGCGAGGCCAGCCGGCGCAGCTCGGTGACGTCGCGGCCGGCAAAGGACTGGACCACCACGCGCCTTGTTCCCCACACCCTGGCCTGAGCCAGCAGCCGTTCGGCCTCTCGCGGTAGGAGTTCGCCGCGCAACTGCTGCAGCTCACGGCGCTGCTCCGCTGCTTCGGCGGAGAGCCGCTGTACGGTGGCAGGCAGGTCACGCTCCTGGACACTGAAAGACTGAGCCATCTCGTGCAGCGCTCTGGTTTTCCGGCGGTGGTCCCGGAGGGCGCGCCAGCCGCAGACGAACTCGATCCTTGTCTCGTGCCCGCGTCGCTCGGCACGGCGCAGGGCAATCTGGCCGACCTCGCCGCTGCGTGCGCAATGCGTTCCGCCGCAGGGCGAACGGTCAAAGCCCTCCACCTCGACAATCCGAATGTCCTCATCGACGGTGGGCGCCTTGCGTAAGCCCAGTGTGGATACTTCATCGGCGCTGACAAAGCGTGCTACGATGGGCCGATCCGCAACGATGACCGCGTTGGCCCGGTCCTCCGCCTGATCCAGGCGCTCCGGCTCAAGGATGACCCGGTCGAGATCGATGGTGCACGACTCTGGCCCCAGGTGGAAGGATACGGTCTGTGCGTTGAACAGCTCCAAAAAGGCCTGGGAGAGGATGTGCTGGCCGGTATGCTGCTGCATGTGGTCAAAGCGCCTCGTCCAATCGATCTGCCCGTGTACCCTGGTCTCGGTCAGGGGCTGCTCCAGCCAGTGCACGATCTCCTGCCCTACTTCCGTAACATCGACGACCTTTACGTCGTTCAGCGTTCCCAGGTCGTTGGGCTGCCCACCAGAGGCAGGGTAAAAGGCGGTACGGTCGAGGATGACGCCTGCGACTCCAGACGCGTTCTGAACCGAGCGCGTCACGGAAGCATCGAACTCGCGGCAATAGGCATCCAGATGGTACAGGGTTCTGCTCATGCTCACCTTGCGGCGGTCAGTCGGCGGGACCGGCGCCCCGCTGCCAGATGGCTGGAGATTATACCCTGCGGAGTCGAATTGTCAACGGCTGCGCTTCTTTGCCCCCCGGGGGGGCCGCAGGCGGTGAGCTGGACCTGAGGCCGACCGGGGAGCCGGCCTCTCTGATCACCGTATCAGGAAGCGCTCGCGCGCCCTGCCGGGCGTGAAGTGCGGCGCGAGGCGATCCACTTGCCGATCTCTGCTGCGACGGAGGGAACGAGCGTCAGCGGCAGGATGTATAGCCAGTCCGACCAGGGTAGGTCATAAGTGAAAAAGATGGGCTCAAACAGCGGCAGGTAGATCACGGCCATCATCAGCAGGAACGACGAGAGCGTGGCCCACACCATGTACTGATTGGAGAAGATGCCCAGCTTGAGCAGGGGATAGTGCTCCGAGCGCGAGGTATAGGCACGGAACAGCTCGGACAGCACCAGGGTGGTGAAGGCTACCGTCTGGGCAGCCACCAGCGAGTTCGGATAGATGCGCAGCGCGATGAGGAACGCGCCGAGCGTGGTGGCGGTAATGGCCACGGCCTGCACGGCCGTGTTCAGCGCCATCTCGCGGTTGATGACCGGCTCGCGCGGCGGGCGCGGCGGCTGCTGCATAATGCCCGGCTCGCCCTTTTCCAGGCCCAGGGCCAAAGCTGGCAGCCCGTCGGTGACCAGATTGAGCCACAGCAGGTGGATCGGCCGCAGCGGCAGCGGCAGCCCGGCCACCATGGCCAGGAAGATGACCAGGATCTCGCCAATGTTGCACGAGATGAGGTAGTAGACGAACTTGCGGATATTCGAGTAGATGACGCGCCCTTCCTCAACCGCAGCGACGATGGAGGCAAAGTTGTCGTCGGTGAGGATCATGTCGGCCGTCTCTTTGGCCACATCCGTTCCGGTTATGCCCATAGCTACACCAATATCGGCGCGCTTGAGCGCGGGAGCGTCGTTCACGCCGTCGCCGGTCATGGCCACGACGTGGCCCTGACTGCGCAGGGCGTCCACAATGCGCACCTTGTGCTCGGGCGACACGCGGGCGTAGACGTCGACCTCGCCGGCAACCCTGGCGAACTCTTCGTCGCTGAGGCGATCCAACTGGGCCCCGGTCATCGAGCGCTTTTCGCCGGAGAAAAAGTTGAGCTCTTGCCCGATGGCCACAGCCGTGTCCTGGTGATCGCCGGTGATCATCACCGGCTTGATGCCGGCCTGATAGCAGAGGTCCACCGCCTGTCGCACTTCAGGCCGCGGCGGATCGATCATTCCGGTCAGGCCCAGGAATACCAAGTCACGTTCGATTCCAGCGTCAATGACGCCAGGATTCGCGTCGGCCAACGGCCGGCGGGCTACAGCCAGCACCCGCAGCGCCTGAGAGGCCATCTCGTCGTTCGCGCGCTCGATGGCCATTCTGGTGTCTGGGGTCAGCGGCTCGACGCCCCGTTCCGTCTCGATGTGCGTGCACAGAGGCAGCAGAATGTCGGGAGCCCCTTTGACGTACGCCCCGTAGGGCGAGTCCTCATCCGGCGTCGTGTGCACCGTGGTCATCCGTTTGCGCGCCGAGTCGAACGGCACTTCGGCCACGCGAGGATGGGTCTGTTCGACCTCGCTGCGCCAGAGCCCGGCCTTGCCCGCCAGGACCACCAGAGCGCCTTCGGTGGGGTCGCCGACCATGCGCCAGGTAACGTGCGTCTCGCCGTTCTGCGCTTCGATTCGCTCCAGCACCGCGTCGTTGCAGAGCAGGCCGCCGCGGAGGAGGGAGCGCAGGGGTCGCGACTCGAGCGGTTGGATTGCCCGGTCGCCGCTGGTGAGCGAGCCAACCGGGTCGTAGCCCCGCCCGCTCACTTCGTAGAAGGCACCGTCGGCCCAGAGCCGGGTGACGGTCATCTCGTTCTTGGTCAGGGTGCCCGTCTTGTCGGAGCAGATGCAGGTGGCGGTACCGAGCGTTTCGACCGCCGGCAATCGCCTGAGCAGGGCGTGCCGGCGCACCATTCTCTGCATGCCCAGGGCCAGGCAGATGGTGACCACAGCCGGCAGCCCTTCGGGCACGGCGGCAATGGCCAGACTGATTGCGGTCATGAACAGCTCGAGGATCTCTATCTGGTGAGCGCTGAGGTAGGCTGACAGGCCCTCTACCAGGACCATGGCCGGGTTGGTGTCGCGGACGACGCCAATGACGAACACCAGCCCGCAGATGACCAGGGCTGCGGTGCCCAGCGTGCGGCCCAGCTCTTCCAGGCGGCGCTGCAGCGGCGTTTCCTCGGCGCTGACCGCCGTTAGCAGCTGCGCGATGAGGCCGAACTGGGTGTGCATGCCGGTCGAGGTCACGATGCCCTTGCCGCGGCCATAGGTGACCACGGTGCCCATGAAGGCGCTGTTGGTGCGGTCGCCGATGGGGATATCCGCGTTCAACACCACGGAGGCGTTCTTTTCGACGGGCACCGACTCGCCCGTCAATGAGGCCTCCTGGATGCGCAGATTGACTGTTTCGATCAGCCGCAGGTCGGCCGGAACATGGTTTCCCGCCGCCAGCACCACCAGGTCGCCTGGCACGAGCTCTTCGGCCGGGATTGTCTCCTGGTGTCCGCCCCGGACCACGGTGGCTGACGGTGCGGCCATCTTCTTCAAGGCCTGCAGTGACTGCTCGGCCCGCCACTCCTGCATGACTCCCAGCACGGCGTTGATGACCACGATGGCCAGAATGGCGGCCGCGTCCACCCACTCGCCAACCAGAATGGAAATGGCGGCGGAGGCGATGAGCAGAAGGACCAAAAAGTCCTTGAACTGGTCGAGCAGCAGTTGCCAGAACGAAGTTCCCGCTGCTTCGGTCAGCTTGTTGCGGCCGTAGGTCTCCAGGCGCTGCTGGCTTTCCTGTGCGGTAAGACCTTGACGCAGGTCGGTGTGCAGGTTCTGCGCCAGTTGCTGCAGTGTGCCATTATGCATCGTCGACGGTTTGGTAGCGAGCTCGGCCTCGCTCCTGGTCGGGGCAGGCACGCCATTGTTTTCCCGGGTCATTTGCTCTAGTCTCCTTTGTCACAGCTCGGCCAGGTGCCTGACACCAAAAAGACCCCCGGTCACTCGTCCGTGGACAGAAACGAATGCCGAAGGTCTCGCTAGCGGGTGTTGGCGCGTACTGCGGCCTTCCTCCGCCGTGTGGACCGGGCGCAAAGCGCCGTGCTGACGGCCACACCGCCGAGCTACTCCCCTTCACACCTGCGATGTCCTGCAGGTACCGGTATTGAGCTGAGGTAGCGCATGGGGGATTCGAACCCCCGATCTCCTCCTTGAGAGGGAGGTGTCCTGGGCCGCTAGACGAATGCGCCGCAAATCACACGCCATTTTAGGGGCAAAGACCGTCTTTGTCAAATCGCCTCCTCCGTGCGGCGAGCGCTGGCCCACTTGTGCATCCGTTGCCCCTATGGTAGAATCGGCCCGGGTAGTCAATCCGGTGGCGAACGCCAGACAGCGACTGGGCAAACTGGGAGAGGACCTCGCCGCCCGGCACCTGCAGCGTGAAGGTTACGTTATCCTCACACGCAACTACCGCTGCGCCGAAGGCGAGATGGACATTGTGGCGAGGCAGGGCAGCCGCCTGGCCTTTGTTGAAGTCCGAACCAGACGCGGCTCTGCCTATGGCACACCGAAAGAATCCATTACCAGGAGCAAGCAAGAGCGCCTGGTACGGATCGCCTGCGATTATCTGTCGGCGCACGACCTGCACGATGTTGACTGGGGCATTGACGCCGTCTCGGTGGTTTTCACGCCCGGCGGCGAGCTTGGCTCCATCGAACTGCTGCGCAATGCCGTGCTGGGGCTGGGATGAGCAGCCCGCCTGACCGGCCGCTGGTCGCCATTCTCGGTCCGACCGCTGTCGGCAAAACGGCCCTGGCGCTGAGTCTGGCGAGGCACTTGCCCGTTGAGGTCGTGTCGGCCGACTCGCGGCAGGTCTACCGCGGCATGGACATCGGCACGGCCAAGCCGTCGCGGCTGGAGCAGCAGGAGATCAGGCACTGGCTGCTGGACGTGGTCGAGCCGGACGAGCCGTTCACACTGGCTCAGTACCAGCGTCTGGCTTATCGGGCCATTGAAGATATCCACAGCCGGGGCCGGCTGCCGCTACTGGTCGGCGGCACCGGGCTGTACGTGAGAGCGGTGCTGGACGGGCTGTGTATTCCGGAGGTTGCACCTGACCCCGGTCTGCGCGGCGCGCTGCAGCGACAGGCCGAGCACGAGGGGTATCTCGCTCTGCATACCCGGCTGAGGGAGTTGGACCCCGCCGCGGCGGAACGGATCGACGCGCGCAACGTCAGGCGCGTCATCCGTGCACTGGAGGTTTGCTATGCGCTGGGCCGGCCGATCTCGGCGGCGCAGACCGCGGTGCCGCCGCCTTACCGGCAGTTGCGCGTGGGGCTAACCCTGCCGCGCGACAGGCTCTATCAGCGCATCGACCGGCGCATCGATGCCATGCTCGAAGCAGGCCTGGTAGCTGAGGTGCAGGGGCTGCTGGCCAAAGACTACCATTGTGATCTGCCATCGATGTCGGGTCTGGGCTATCGCCAGGTGGGGCAGTATCTGCGCGGCGAGATCAGCCTGACCGAAGCGGTGGCCCTGCTCCGGCGCGACACGCGGCGCTTTGTGCGCCAGCAGAGCACGTGGTTCCGCGCTGCTGACCCGGCCATCGAGTGGTTCGATGCCTCTGGCGACCTTGAACGAACGGTTGCTGCCCGCCTGAAGGCGTTTCTGGAGGGGCCGCTTCATGGCCAGGAGCAGGGTCTGGATCCAACGGCGCATGGTTCCGTCGGCGGAGAGACAAGACAGGGGGGAACGTAGAGTCCCATGGCACTCAAGATAGGCGATGTACTGTCGGGCAAGTTCGAGATCATCTCCGAGATCGGCGAAGGCGGTTTTGGCAAGATCTATCTGGGGCACGACTCGGGAATGGACCGCCTCGTGGCGGTCAAGGAGCTGCTGCGCGAGAGCGCCGAGGTCAACCCCGAGGACTATGAGGACTATAAGCGGCGCTTTCGCAAGGAAGCGCAGGTGGTCAGCAAGTTCGCCCATCCGAACGTGGTTACCGCCTATTCGCTGGAAACGGACGACAGAGGCGACCTGTGTCTGATCCTGGAGTACGTGGACGGCGGCAGTCTGAAGAGCCTGATTGCCCCGGGGCCGCTGGAGCCGAAGCGGGCTATCGAAATTGCGATGGATCTCTGCGACGCGGTGCAGGCCATCTGGAAGTATGACATTGTGCACCGCGATATCAAGCCCAGCAACATCCTGATGACCAAAGAAGGCACGGCCAAGCTCACCGACTTTGGCGTGGCACAGATCGGCCACGAGACCAGGCGCACCCAGGAAGCCCACTCTCACCCGGGGACGCCGGCCTACAAGTCGCCCGAACAGGCCGGCACAACTGGCTATCTGGACCAGAGATCCGACCTCTATGCCATCGGTCTGGTCCTCTACGAGATGCTCACCACCAAGCTCTACCTCCGCAACCGGGTGCCGCCGAACAAGGTGAACCGCAAGGTGCCGCGGGCTCTGAGTGCCGTGGTGATGAAGGCCCTGCAGGACAACCCGGCGGATCGCTACCAGTCGGCCGAGGAGATGCGCGCTGCCCTGGAGGCGGTCAGCAAGGGCGGGCAGCTTCAGGGCATCACCGCGGCGCTGGGTGGCATCGCGGAAGGCATCCCGGTGCGGGGTCTGGCGGTTGTCCTGGGACTGGCTGCTCTGGCCGGCGCCATCTTCCTTGGCGCGCGGGCCCTGGGCGAGTCGCGCTCCGCCGGCGCTGCCCTCACGGCTACCGCTGAGGCAAAACGAGAGACGCTGCGCGCAGAGCTCCTGGCCACGCCGACAGCGACCCTGACGCCGACACCGATGCTGATCGATTCTTTTGAGCCGGACGACGTGAACCCCAAACCCATCGCCCTGGGAGAGACTCAACGCCACAACTTTTACCCCGACGGTGATGTCGACCGGGTGAGTTTCCGCGTCAAGGCAGGGCGCGTCTATGGCGTCATCACCAGCGACCTGGCCATCGGGGTCGACACGGTGATCGTGGTCTCTGTGGCCGGGCAGCGCTACGAGAACGACGATGGCATCGAAGGCAGCCTGGCCTCCGAGGTGTACTTTAAGGCGATGGCTGAAGCCATCGCCGTGGCGACGATCAGCAACAAGGACAGCTACGGGTTTGGCTCCACCTATGACCTGACCGTGATAGAGCTGCCATTCACTCCGACTCCGACCAACACGGGCACGCAGACGCCGTCGGCTACCCCGACGCCCACACAGACACAGACCGGTACGCCGACCACGACCGTTACTCATACTCCCACCGAGACGCGGACGCCAACGCCGACGCCCACTCTGTCGCCGACCCTGACGCAGAGCCTGACGCCAACCGAAACTCGCACTCGCACCCCAACGCCGACGCCAACCAACACTACCGCACCATCGCCAACTACTCCACCGACGGACACGCCGACGCGCACCGCTGTGCCGAGCGAGACGCCTACGCGCACTCTGGTTCCGACCGACACGCTCGTGCCGACGCCCACCGAGACAACGGTGCCGCCGACGGCCACTACCGAACCGTCGGCGACCACGGCGCCGGTGCGCGACGAGGGGCCGGCCGGCCGACTGGTGCTGCCGCTGCACATTCGGTCCTGAATCGCAGGGGGAACCAAACTGGTCTATGAAGAAAGCGACGCATTGGCTCTGTAGCGCTGTGCTGATCCTGCTCGTCCTGGCCACCTTTGGACGGGCGGTTCTCGGCGGCATCTTTTACATCGGCGACATCTTTCAGCTCCACCTGCCGCTGCGCACGGCCTATGCCGAGGCACTGGCCAGGGGCGCTGTGCCCCTGTGGAACACCAACGTTATGGGCGGCTATCCGCTGCTGGCAGAGGGCCAGTTGGGCGCCCTGTACCCGTTGAACCTGCTGCTCCACTCCCTGTTGCCAGTGCCGGTCGCGCTGAACGCCTTTGTTCTGCTGCACTTTCTCTGGGCGGCGCTGGGCGTCTATGCCTTCACCAGGCGCCTGCGGCTGCTGCCCGCAGCGGGCGTGCTGAGCGCTCTGGTCTATGCGCTGGGCGGTTTTCTGGTAGCGCACCTCAACCACGTCAACATCGTGGCCGTTGCCTCCTGGTTGCCCTGGCTCTTCCTCTTCGTCGACCGGCTGCTGACCGGGGCTCCCGGTCGGGTGCGGCCTTACGGTGATGCCGCGCTGTTGGCCATCACCGTGGGCATGGTCTTTCTGGCCGGCCACGTGCAAATAGCCCTGCTGAGCCTGGTGGCCGTCGGCGCGTACGCCATCTACCTGCTGGCCATCAGGCCGCCTCAGCACCATCTGGCGCTCTGGCTGGCGGGCGCCGTGCTCGCGGGCCTGGCGCTGGCTGGTGCGCAGCTCCTGCCGACACTCGAGTTGACTGCCCTCTCGGAGCGCGCCGGCGGCCTGGATGCCAGCTTTTTCACCTCATTCTCGCTGCACCCGTTGTATCTGGTGAGTCTGCTCTCTCCCTTCATCCGCGGTGAGGTCTACCCCGAGCTCTCTGTCGAGCTGGTGGGTTATGTGGGCCTGCTGCCGCTGCTCCTGGCCGCCTGTGCCCTGCTCATCCGGCGTCCGGCCAAAGAAGGCATCGAGCCCGAGCCGCGCCGCGAGCGATTCTTTGCGGCGCTGGGCCTGGTGGCCCTGGTGCTGTCGTTCGGGCGCTACAACCCGCTGTATTTGCTGCTGGCCAGGGTGCCCCTGTTCAACCTGTTCCGCGTGCCGGGAAGATACCTGTACTGGTTTGCCTTCTCTGCCGCCATTCTGGCTGGCATGGGGCTTGACATTTTGCTGCGCCGACGCAGCCAGGACACCGAGATGGTCGTCTCCGCACCCTTCTGGCTCGTGGTGGCTCTGGTTGGTGTGGCCATCACGGTTGGTGCTGCTCGCGTTCCTACGGTCGAAACCTGGCTTGGCGTCTGGCGCTGGCTGCCCCTGGTGCTGGGTGCCCTGTCCCTGGTCTGGCTGCTCTGGGCCTGGCTCAGCAAGGCCGGGCGTGGTGCGCTGCTGTCCACGCTGGCCCTGCTGGTGGTGATCGTCGACCTGGCCGCGTTCAACGCCGTGTTCAACCTGAGCTACAACCAGACCATGCCTTTGGCCGACCTGCAGGCCAGGCCGAGGTCGCTGGACCTGTTGCAGTCCGAGACAGGGCTGTACCGCATCTACACGCAGCAGCGCATCGTGCCCTGGCTGTCGGTGATGCGCGAGTCGTACTACCCCAATCTGGCTCTGCTGCACGGTCTGCCCACCGCCAATGGCGAGTTTCCGCTGCGGCTGCAGCGCTATGCCGAGTACACCAGCGATATGACAGCGTCTATGCTGAATCTGCTTGGAGTCAAACACTACCTGATTCCGCAGATACTACCGGTCGACGCGGCCAGCGAAACGCTGGACCTCGCTGACCCCTTTGCTCTCGACCCGGTCGGTCAGTGGGTTCTTACGCCGGTGATCAAGTTCACGGCGATGGATATCGAGTCCTACCTGACCCAGTCGGCCGACCTGTGGAACGGTGACCCGGTCGCGGTGGTGCAGATTGTGCCGGTGATCCTGACCGAGGGGGTCGAGTTCACCCTGACCGCCGGCTCACACACTGCGGAATGGGCCTATGACCGCAGCGACGTCGCGGCCAGTATCAAGCACGCCAGGGCGCCGGTGGCGCGTTCGTTCCCGGCCCGCTCGGGCTATCCGCCAGAGGATCATCCCGGCCACACCTATTCGGCCCACTTCCGTTTCGACTTTCCCGTGCTCAGTCAGGCGGTGCGCATCAGAGCCATGGCAGCGCCGGGCAAGCTGCATATCGAGCGCATCGTTCTGTACGACGAGGATGGCCAGAGCTATGTGTTGGCCCATCTCGATGGCAAGGGCGACCATATCCTGGTGTACCGCAGCGAAGACGTGGCCATCTACCGCAACAACGATGTCCTGCCCCGCCTGTTCGTGACCTACCAGGCCCGGGCCGTCGCCAGCGACGCCGAGACGCTGAGCATCCTGCACAGCCGCGAGTTTGACCCGCGGCGCGAGGTCCTGCTCGCCAGTGGGGCGGCAGCCGATGTGACCACGCCCACGTCGGGCAGCGAGGAAGTGCGGCTGGTGAGCTATGACGCGCAGCGTATCGCTGCTCTGGTCGAGTCTCCGGCCGATAGCTATCTCGTGCTCACCGACACCTGGTACCCCGGGTGGAAGGTGAGTGTGGATGGCCGTTCGGCCGAGCTGCTGCGGGCGGACCTGATCTTCCGCGCCGTGTTTCTGCCCGCCGGGAAGCACGAGGTCGTGTTCATCTACGAACCCGCCTCGTTCCGTATCGGCACAATGATGACTATCCTGGCTGCGCTGCTCATCGTTCTGGCGCTGCTCCTGGCCCGCCGCCAGTCGGCCACGGGTCACTGGTGAGCAGTTGCCTGGCGCACGGGCCGGCGGTAAAATAGCCGGGTGCAGAGGGAACAAGGGTTTCCGAAGGGAGGCACACTGTGAACATCCTTAACCGTATCGTGAGTGTGATTCTGTTCCTGGCATTGATCGTTCTGCTCGTGTTGGCTGCCGTCGTGCCGTGGACGGTAATCGACACTGCCGTGGCGACGCTCCAGCAGGCGCGCACACTGCTCGAAGCCCGTTGGCCGCTGAGCTACCTGGTGTTCCTGGCGGTGGCCATCGTGCTGGTGCTGATCTTTGCCGCCACCCTGTGGTTCGAGCTGCGTCCGCAGAGCAAAAAGACGCTCTCGGTGTCTACTGCGGGCGGCGCCCAGGTGGAGGTCGACGCCAACTCGGTGCAGAAGGGTCTGGAGAGTCGTCTCATCCAGATCCCGAACGTCTACAAGGTGCGCCCCAAGGTCCGTGGCAGAAGGGGCGGCGTGGATGTGACGCTCGAGCTCGAGACCGCTCCCGAGGTTGACATTCCCAGCAAAGTGGACGAAGTCTCGATGGCGGCCAAAGAGCTGATCCAGTCCCGTATGGGCCTTAACGTCTCCAACATCAAGGTGCTCATCAAGCACGGCCCGCCGGGCAAGTATGTAGAGCCCGTAGTCCAGGCGCCGCCCGAGCCGCAGGTCACTCCTGTTGCAGTGCCGCCCGTTGCGCCGCCAGAACCCACCGAGACACCCCCGCAGGCGCAGCAGTAGGGAGCGGGGCTTGGCTGGCGAACATTTCATCGTGCGCCCGGAGGGCAGGGATCGCGGACTCGTCGGGGCGGCTGAGCAATGAGCCTGCCGCTCTCGGACGCCGTTGTCACCACTCCGGAACGCGAGACCGAGTGCCTGCCGGAACTCTCCGCCAGGATCGAGGCTCTGCTTTTCGTGGCCAGTGAGCCAGCGACGCTGGCGCAGTTGGCCCAGACCTTGCAGGTGCCCGAGCCTGTGGTGGAGGAGGCAGTGGACCGGTTGCGCGAGCACTATCAGCAGCGTGGCTTGCGCTTGCAGCGCAACGGCCGCCGCGTGCAGTTGGTCACAGCGCCCGAGTTAGCCGGCGACGTCGAGCGCTTTCTGGGCCTGGAAGCCACTACCCGCCTCTCGGCGGCAGCGCTGGAGACCCTGGCCCTGATCGCCTACCGGCAGCCGATCACCAGGGCGCAGATGGAGGCCACCCGCGGCGTGAATTGCGACGGTGTGCTCAAGACACTGCTGGGTCATGGTCTGGTCGAGCCGGTTGGGCGCCTGGGCCAGGCCGGTCGGCCGGTGATCTTTGGCACTACGTTTCAGTTTCTGCAGCACTTTGGTCTGGCGGACCTGGGGCAACTCCCGTCGCTCGAGGAATTGACGCCGCCACAAGAGGAACAAGAGGCGAATGAGCCAGGACGCACGAAGAACGAAACGCCCTAGAAGCACCGAGTACGAGGCTGTAGGGAACGGGCTTGCTCGCTCGTTGACCCGGTCGGCCAGTCCGGCTGCCGGCGTGCTGCAAAGGGGTGCGGCCGCACTGAGCCCTCACTTTGGCTTCATCGTGCTCGTGGGGGTCGGGCTGGCGAGTTTGCGGCTGACGCATCCGCTGCGCCTGACGCTGATGTGGCTGGTCGAGCTGGTGCTGGTGCTGCTCTATGCCCAGACCGGCAAGCTCAAGAGCAGCTACTCTCTGCTCAACCTGGGGCGGGGGCTGCTGGTGGGCATCGTGGTGGCGCTGCCCCTCTACCTCTCCGCACCGCACTTTTTCTATGCCACTGCATCTTGGCTGTACGGCGTCAAAGACCTGCAGGTGCTACTGGAGCGGGCGGTGTTTCTCGTACCGCTGCTGGAAGGCCTGTACTTTCGCGGGGCGGTGCAGCGTGAACGCGGCCTGCTCGCCGGCGCGGTGCTGTACGGCCTGGCCCAGGGATTGATCGTGATGTCCGCCGGCGGTGCTTTTCCGTTGGTGGTGCTGGCGCTGGTGCTGGGCATGATCGTGGCCGGGCTGCTCTACGGCTACCTCAATCAGCGCTATGGCCTGACGGCCAGCATCGCCGGGCACGTCACGGTCAGCTTGGTGCTCTTTGTGCTGCCGGCTCTGTCAGCAGCCATCGTGCCCTTGACCGGCTGACGACGTCGTGGAACGGGGAGAGTGTGGAAAAACCGGGCGAGAGATGGGAGCACTCTGGCGCCTGTGCCTGGTAGTGCCAAGACTCCGGGCAACTACAGACCTCGATAGGTTCGTAGTACAGGCT